>JAYVKQ010000742.1:0-6358 GCA_043768285.1 Saprospiraceae bacterium
TTAGGCTTTTAGATGCAAAAAATATTCTAAAATCGTGTTTCGCATATTTCATAAAACGTTGATAACCATATAGTTAATTACGCAACCAGTTCGATATTACGAAAACTACACACACAATTACAATCCCATGAATTTGGGGAGGGTCGCAATACCTTCCCCATTTTCTTTTTAGCCACTAATTACACTAAGTAAAAGAGATTTAATAAACTACACCATTTTGAAAAGGGTTAAAATGAAATGGCTAAAGTAATAACCAAATTGCGCTACCCGTGCCACCGCTTTGGAGCGGTGGCACGGATTTTACCAAAATCACTCAAATGTAAATGGTGTACTTTATTAAAAACGTTTCATTAATCTACACGAATTTTATTATATTCACGATAAAAGATAAATAGAGGAAATGCCGTGGCTACGCCACTTTTGAGGGTGAAACCTATGTTCAAAAGTGGCGTAGCCACGATATTTCGGTAGAAAATTACGTTCACAGCATTTATAGAGTAGCGTAGCTACGGCATTTCGGTATTTCCTCCAATCTCCGAACTCACGTTAATTTAATAAAAATTAGTGAAAATTCGTGCAATTAGTAGCAACCAAATAAATGACGAAAAAACGCAAAATATGTCCATAATTTCAAAATAGTTCTTACTTTTGGCGGCTTTTTGAAAAAAGGGGATACCCCCTCAGTATTTTAAGCATCTAAGATTTTTTTACCACATAAGGCATATCAGTTTTTTTATATAAGAAACATAGTAAAACTACTAAAACCTTATATTTCTTATGTGAAAAAACTGATGTGCCTTATGTAGTAAAAATATCATACTATAAAACAGCACGACAATCTCTTCACGCAATAGTTACAATAAATCAATAAGCGTTTCGTCTATGTAATAGAAATCCAAATTCTATTCATTTTGTTTTAAATGTATAAAGAAATTGAAAAATGATACTATATTAAATACTTGATTGTCAATATTTTACGTATTATCCATTATCAATTATCCATTATACATTCATTTTTGTTTAACTTTTTTATTCTAAACACGTTTATTAAAAAAAAATAGAGCCGATATGTTTCCAAAAGATGAATTTAAAAAATATGCCGTCAAACACCAAGGCATGAGTACGATGCACCTCGAGAAGTACATGGATAAAAGTACGCAAGGTATCTCCGTACCCAATATTATGAATTTCACACCCGCTGTTATCGAAGAGAGACAACTGAATATTGCCCAAATGGACGTTTTCAGCCGCTTGATGATGGATCGTATCATTTTCTTAGGCGTTCCTGTCAATGATTATGTAGCGAATGTGATACAAGCTCAATTGCTGTTCCTCGAAAGTGCTGACCCTAAGCGCGATGTGCAAATGTTTATCAACAGCCCAGGCGGGTCAGTGATAGACGGTATGGGCATTTATGACACCATGCAATATGTATCGCCTGACGTAGCCACTATCTGTACAAGTATGGCTGCTTCAATGGGCGCATTTTTATTGTGTTCAGGTGAAAAAGGCAAACGCAGTGCCTTGACCCACAGTTTGGTAATGATACACCAACCTTCGGGCGGTATGCAAGGGCAGTTTTCCGATATGGAAATCAGCTATAACCTCATCAAAAAACTCCGCAAAAACCTCTACCAAATCATGGCAGACAATTGCGGCAAATCCTTTGAAGAAGTCGAAAAAGACAGTGACCGCGACAATTGGATGGAAGCCACAGAAGCTAAAGAATACGGCTTAGTGGACGAAATTTTGAGCCGTCCTAATAAAAAAGCGTAGTTAGAGATTATGAGAATAGAGAATAGAGATTATGATATTGGAGGTTAAATTACCAGTCTCATAATCTCTAATCTCTACTTATTTTAGAACAAACAAAATGAAATGAATAGAAGAAATCCTGGATTTTATTGTTCTTTTTGCGGACGTGACAAATCGCAAGTGAGTATGCTCATTGAAGGCAAAGAAGCACACATATGTGATATGTGCGTTGAGCAAGCTGCCGAAATTATTGAGCACGAGGTAGCTCCTGGCGCGCAAAAAGAAAAAAAAGGTAAGAAAGAGCCGAAAGAGTGGATTCCTGTTATCAAGAAGCCCACTGAAATAAAAAAACATCTTGACCAGTATGTTGTCGGACAAGATGAAGCCAAAAAAGTGCTTGCCGTAGCGGTCTATAACCACTACAAACGCCTCACGCAACCACCTAAAAATGATGATGTTGAGATTGAAAAATCCAATATCTTATTCGTTGGGCGCACAGGGACGGGCAAAACCTTGATGGCGCGTACTATCGCCAAATTGCTCAACGTGCCATTCGCCATAGTGGATGCAACCGTATTTACAGAAGCGGGTTACGTGGGCGAAGACGTGGAAAGTATGCTATCACGCTTATTGCAAGTCTGCGATTTTGACCCTAAATCTGCCGAGCGCGGCATCGTTTATGTGGACGAAATTGATAAAATTGCGCGAAAAGGCGACAATCCAAGCATCACCCGCGATGTGTCGGGCGAAGGCGTACAACAAGGTTTGTTGAAAATGTTGGAAGGTGCGGATGTGCAAGTGCCACCGCAAGGCGGACGCAAGCACCCCGAGCAAAAACTCATCAATATCAATACCAATAATATTCTGTTCATTTGTGGCGGCGCATTCGATGGTATCGAAAAAGTGATTGCACGGCGCATGAATACGCAAGTAATTGGCTTCAATGCGGCGCAAAAATCGCAAATTGACCGCGAAAATTTGTTGCAATACATCACGCCACAAGATGTCAAGTCTTTCGGTTTGATACCCGAGTTGGTAGGTCGTTTGCCCGTATTGGCTCACCTCGACCCCCTCAGTATTGAGACCCTCAAAAGCATCTTGACCGAGCCTAAAAACTCACTCGTCAAGCAATATCAAAAGCTATTCGATTTGGAAGGTGTTAAACTCACTTTTACACCCAACGCCATCGAGTATATCGCCCAAACAGCGATGGAATATGCCCTCGGCGCACGCGGCTTACGCTCCATCTGCGAAGCCATTATGACCGATTTGATGTTCGAAATCCCGTCTTTCGATGATATTCGGGAGTTCGAAATCACCCGTTCATATGCCCGCGAAAAATTGAGTAAATCAAGATTGACTTTGTTGAAGGCGGCGTAATGTTTTCGTTTTCAATTGTTTATAGATATGGAAAACGAGTACCTGTTTGTTGGGTGCTCGTTTTTTTTATGTTATACTGAGGGGGTGCACAAAAACGCCAAACGCTTGATTATCAACAAGATAGTCAAGCGTTTTTTAATTTATTAGTAATTTCTAATGAACAATAATTCAGAGGTTTTCGTAGAGATGTTGCACTGCAACGTCTTAGGAGTAACCCTTTTTTCTTAGTTTTTATTATCCACAATTAAGACGCGGCGCGTGTACAAAATCCTATTAAATCCTATTAAATCCTATTAAATCCTATTAAATCCTATTAAATCCTAATTTTCATAAAAATAAATGAAAAAAAAACACATAAAAATTTTGTTATATTGAAAAAAAAAAAATCTTTGTAAGTGCTTTGTAATTTAGAAAAACAAACACGCGCACAAACCCATTTTTTTTTACCTTCTAAATGTATAACAATGATAATCGCAGTCATTCTCCCCGTTGTTGTCATGGTCACCTTAGCTGTTGTTGAAGACAGCTTTAATGGCATCTAAAAAGCCAAAAAAGCCCCTTCGATACTGAGGGGGCTTGCTTTTTATTCTAACTCTACCAATTTCTCCAATAGCCATTTCTCCGAAGCGATACCTACCTTTCTATCTTCTTCCATTTCTTTTCTGATATGCGCAATTTCTTTTTTGTCGCCGGGGTTGAGTTTTAAGAGTTTTCTTACGTATTTCATTAAATTCATGTAGGGAATTCGTTTATTATCAGAAATATCTTTATGACGATATAGATATGCTTTAAATGAATCTAATAAAGACATTAGCACTTCATCTTCATCTTGTTCATAGTACATAGCCAAAAGGATTGATTTGGAATCTAAGTTATAGGCAATATCTTCGTATTCAACGGAATTGAGTAATTGAGTTGCTTTATCATATTTTTTTTGATAAAAATACACATTAGCAAGATTAAATGAAACTGCATTTCTTCTTTGGTCTTCGGGTAATCTATGTTGATAGTTTCTAATATAGTTTTCAGCCCATTCATAGTGACCTAATCTCAAAGCTGCTAAAATACCATTTTTAAAAGTCCAAGGAGATAATTCTTGATTAGAAGACGCATAATAGATAACCTCTTTTTCAAGCATTACTTTATAAATTATATGATATTCTTCCAGAAATTTTTGGTCACCTTGATTTATTTTCGTAATACAGTAGTTTAGACCATGAACGTAAAAATCATATAAATCTTTTTGAGAAAACTGCGAATTATGTTTGTCTAAAAGGTCAATTAGTTTATAATAATGCAGTTGTTCATCTTTTTCAAGAATTGTTAATAATATTTGGAAATAAATGGCAATAATTGGGTTGTGTTCGTAACCATATTTTTGGATATGCTCTATGATTTCATCAATAAATAAAAGCTTATATTCGTGGGCAACTAAGCTTTTTCGACTTAACATACTCGCATACCATTTAATCTTTTCAGCTAAATAAAATTCATCTAAAGAACTAATAATGTCTGCAACATTAGATATTTCACTACGCTTTAAGTCTTCCTCTTTGAGGTAATAATAATTTTTTTCAATTAGATATTTATAGTAATAGTAGTCAGCGGATTTGTAGTGCTGTTTTTCCACTGCTAAATCAGAGTTGCGCATAACACTGGAGAACAGTTTTTCTAATTTCTTTGTACTGACTGCTTCCAACAGGTTATTTGTTTTTTGTAATTTGTTATCGTCATATACTTCTTGCGCTAAAAAATCCTCTACCAATTTTAATAAATCGGAAAATAATTTGCGAAAGCGGGTATCGTTATAGGTTTCTTTTGGAAATAATTGTTGCCAAATACCCTCTTTGGTGAGGTCAGAACCCTTGCTTATTTTATTTATATGATTTATTACTATGTCAAATAGTGCCATTAACGTTTCATTAGCATTAAAGTACGGGGAACGGACGTACTTTCGTAGCCGATTTTGGGCTATTTTGTCGAAGTGGGTGAGGACGGTGTAGAGTTTATTGTCTGTCATATTGATATCTTTTTGAATTAGGATGTTAAGGATATATAAGATGCTAAGGATAATATTTTCGTAAAAAATCATCATTTTTGTTTTTTCTTTTTATATCCTTAGCATCTTATATATCTTTAACATCCTAATTCAAATTAAACATATTGGTATAATATTTGTCTTTAATGTGATATAATCCTATCTCAAAATCTTTCCATGAACGTATGTGCAACAATAACAGTTTAATGAAAAAAAGCTGTTATTGAGAGCGCAGCGAAGCAATCAATTAGATACTTCGTATATCAGAACGTTAAAACTATCGAAAATGTGTAACAGATTACTTCGCTACGCTCGCAATGACAACATTTTTGGACAGTTTAAACAGTCAATTTTATAAAACTAACGCTCAAATATATTCTTTTTCTATTTATTTTTTTTAATATTCACATTTTGATAACACATTTTTAAATTTATATTTTTAAATACGTCCTTATCATTGCGTTAAAAATATTTTTTTATATATATATGTAAAATTTATTTTTTTCAATTATTCGATTTGCCGAGGTTAATTCATACTTAATAGTTAAAATTATATTAAATTACGTCCAAAATCTAAAAGAATACACATGAATGCCCCTGTGCTTAACATACTAAGAAAAGTGTTCGCGGTGGGATGTCTCGCTGCCCTTCCTACACTTGCTATGGCGCAAACAGTCAAGGCTGTTGATGATATTGCGCATACGCAAATGAATAAGATTGATACCATTGATGTCACGTCAAATGACAACAACTCTATGGGTGGCAGAATAATCCTTGACCGCATTGTGCTTGCCAATAATGGTGTCGCGAAAATCGAAAACAATAAAATCATTTTTACGCCCGACCTTGATTACAAGGGCGCAGCGATGATTAATTATACTATTCGAAACGAGAATAGCGACCAATTTTCAACGGCTTTGGTCTATGTAGATATATCGGAACAACCACTGTTGGAATACCAAGAAATGAAAGTATTTGTGGTTGAAGATACGCGTAGTCGCTTTACCTTGCCTTTAGGCTATGAATTGGTATCGACACCGAATAATGGTTCTGTTGATTTTGCGGTAGATACTTTTAACAAGGAATGGTCTTATAGCCCTGATCCAGGATTTAGAGGAACGGAGTTTGTGACTTTTGAACATACTGGGGGGGGAGAAACAAAATTATTTGATGTTGAGTTTGAGG
>JAYVKQ010000743.1:0-2593 GCA_043768285.1 Saprospiraceae bacterium
GGTGGCTAATTGCCGTATTTCGGTGAGCATTTCGGGAATTTCCAAATGAATCTTTTTATCAGGCGTTTTAAGGAACGACCAAATATCATCAAATTCATGCTTGCTGATAATAACACCCGATTTATTGCCCAGAATAGCGTTAAACAATGCGTTGCCCAAAGTGCGCTTGCTCCCTTCGTAACCCACTTTTTTAACGGCTTCATAATATTTAGCGGTATATATGAGCGTTAAACCCAATAAAGGGGCGGCGGCTTCCATGTTTTTAGATAAAGTCTTGCCTAACGTGCGGTACATGATAGAACTACCGTATTTCTGCAAATTGGGTTTTCTTGAAAACAGGATTTGCAAAGCCGACATATAACCCAAACGCGCCGTTGCTTTGGGTTCTAAGGCAGCGATTTTAGATAAAATCGGAAATTTTTGGGGCAAAATGCCCATTTTTTCTAAAAGGCGTGTATAAATTTCGGGTTCGGGCAAAGCGTCTTTAAACGGTGCAAACAAAGGGTGTCTAAGGTGAAAAAAGTTTTCGGGAAATTCAACGTTGAATCCCGAGGCTTCTACTTTTTCATATTGAGAGGCTGCGGGTAAAATATAATGCGCCAATCTTGCCGTTTCAGTCATTGCAACATCCACAACGACCAATAAATCTAATTGTTCAAAGGCAGTTGTGTAGGCTTTTGAATCGGCATAAGTCAAAACAGGATTTGCGCTGTCCACCCAAACGGCTCTGATTCTATCTTCGCCCGAATGGTTAATTTCATCGGGTAAAATATTAGGTGGGTACAGTCCGCCAATAGGAAACATTTTATGTTTGGCAGTCCGAATCCCTTTTTTTCTTTCATCAGTAGGGCTGATTAAAGGAATCATAGATGTATGTAAATTATTGCCCCCTTTTTTAGCAAAATTGCCTGTTACAAGATACAATAATTTTTCCAAATAAGCATTAAGCGTCGTGTGAAGGCTGTGTTGAGTGCCTAAATCCACCCGAACACAAGCGTTTTTAGCGGTTGCAAAACCCCTTGCCACTTTTTGAACAAGGTCAAAAGGTACATCTGCCCGTTGAGCATAATCTTCAATATCAATGGTAAGTAATTCTTTTTCTATACTATCAAAACCTGTACAATGCGCTGTTAAAAAGGCTTGGTCATGCAGCCCTTCCCGAACAATAATCGCAAGCATCGCCAACATCAAATAGGCATCCGTACTGGGTTTCAACTGCAAATGAATATCTGCAATTTTAGCCGTTTCAGACACACGCGGGTCAATGACAACCATTGTTCGATTGGGGTCTTTTTGTAAGGCTTTGAGCGTATCGCGTGCATTGACAATACCATGTGCTTGAAACGGATTTGTGCCAATAAAAAGCACGTAATCAGCATGTTCAATGTCCTCTGTTGTATGACATAATTGACTGCCAAAAAACCGACCATTCACCCATATATCGCCTGTTTTTTCTTGTGCCAAAGCCGTATAAATGAATCGGCTATTCATCGCAGAAAGCAACTGCCGACTATACATACCGCCCCAATGATTGCCTTGACCACCGCCACCCACAAAAGCAAAAGCGTTACCCGTGTAAGTTTGCTTTACATGGTTCAATTTTTCGGCAATTTCTTGTAGCGCAACCTCCCAACTAATCGGCGCAAAAGAACCATCTATTTGCCGTTTTAGGGGCTGCCCCAGACGGTCATCGTGGTTTTGGTAATATTCCAAACGGGCGGCTTTTTGACAAATATATCCTTTGGTTATCGGGTGTTGGTCATCGCCTTGAATTTTGACAAATTTACCATTATCGAGTTCAACTGTTAATCCGCAATTGCGAGAACATAAAATACATGCTGTTTTTTCTGATGCCATTGTTGTAATTTTTTTCAAAGTTACCCCCTCAGTATTTTATGCTCTAAAAAGGATAATTTTATTTTTTTATTGTCAGCACAAATCTACTACCTTTGTTCCAATTGGCAGTGTAGTCAATAAAAAAGTATATAGTATAAAATTATAGACTAATGGAAATTATACGGAAAAACAAAGAGTTTAACCCGCATGAGTGTGGTGTAATCAATTTTTTAAACCTTGTTGGTGGAAAATGGAAAGTGCTTATCATTTTTGGCATCAGCAAAGGTTGGAATCGTTTTAGCCTGTTAAAAAAGGAAAGTCCTTTTATCAGTAAACAAATGCTGGTGAATCAACTAAGAGAATTAGAAACCGACGGCATCATAGAACGCACCATATTTGCAGAAGTACCGCCGCGTGTTGAATACAAATTGACCCCGTTTGGGGAAACTCTAATTCCTGTTATTAGAGTTATTCGGGATTGGGGAAAAGACAATTTGAAAAATCAAAAATAGGGTACAGATTTTTTTTCTTTCAAATTTACTTCCTTTCGTTTAAACGAAGAACGGGGGCTTTTTTTTGATTGCGTGGAACGCAGTCTGTGAAAAAAACCCACTCTTCAAAACGAGCCCAAATCGCCCTTACCGTGAACACTTTTTTCCAAATTTATTTTGCTATTAAGCGAAGCAAAAAACTGCGTTGATTGTTGTGTTGAAAAATTGTGTGTGGCTTAGGATGCCGCGAAAAAAGGCTTTCATCG
>JAYVKQ010000744.1:0-3293 GCA_043768285.1 Saprospiraceae bacterium
GAGACGTTGCAGTGCAACGTCTCTACGGGGAAAAATAAAAAAACAATGGCTATCATCACCGCTACCCACATCAATTATTACCACGTCTGCCGCCGCAAATTGTGGTTGTTTAGTCATGGCATCAACATGGAACATACGTCCGAATTGGTCGCCGAAGGCAAACTGATTGGCGAAAGCACGTATCCACAACGGGCAGAACGCTATACGGAAGCCGAGTTCTCGTTTTCCTTTGGAGAGACACGGGGCGGGGCGAGTATCAAAATTGATTTTTATGATGCTAAAAATAGGGTGGTACACGAAATTAAAAAATCATCGAAAATCGAGGAAGCGCACCGCGCGCAAGTGAAGTACTATCTCTGGGTATTGGCACGCAACGGCATCGAAGGCGCAACGGGCATTTTGGAATATCCGAAACAGCGACATACTGAGGGGGTAGCCTTATCGCCCAAAGATAGTACCGATATTGAGACGTGGATTGAGGCTATTCAGCGCATTATTAGCGATGCGCAATGCCCAAAGGTGATTGATAAACCGATGTGCAAACAGTGTAGTTACTGTGATTTTTGCTATACGGATGAGTGACCATAGGTTATTTTAACGAGGATTGTAACGTTTCAGATTTTCAATAAAGTCAAAGTCTTGACGATTTTGAGTTTATAACTCTATGTTGTTATATACAGATGTAGCTGCAATGAGTGCATCGGGAACGCTCATACCCAAATGTTTATAGCCAAGCATATATTAGATGAAAAGTTTAGAGATACCTTTATCGAGATGAACTAAATTGAATTTTCGGACAAGTTCGCGGGTTTTTTCGATTTCTCGCTTGCGCATACCGAAATAAATTTCTGCAACGGATACAACAGAAATGGCTAATTAATCAAAAGTCAAATAATCTAATTCTTGACTGATTGGTTCGTCACCATGAAAGAAATCAATGAAAATATTGGTATCACAGAGGATTATTTTTTTCGCTGCCATGCTTTTTGACGCAGTTTTTTTGAGTTGACTTTTTTACGTTTTTTCCAAATACCAGCAAAATCAGAAGGTTTTTCACCCGGCTAATAATTGCCTTTGGTTATAGCAACACGGGCTTCGGAGGGTGTGCATTATCGTCTTGGTGCTCAATGCCATCTATATAGTCAATCGTTTGCAAAAAATCCGCTAACATATGTGCGTCTTTCTCTGATTTTACTTTTAACACTATCGTTCCCATGATAACTACTTTTACATTTTTACAAAAATACACTTTTTGAATCCATTTTTCAAAATAAAATTAAAAAATGAAACGTCCTTTTTACCTATTCAATGCGGGCAGAATGAGCCGCAAGGACAATACCCTATGCTTTGTAGCGGTCAATGAAGCAGGGGAGGAGCAGCCCGCCAAGCATTTGCCCATCGAAACGGTGAACGAATTGTTCGCTTTCGGTGCGCTGGATGCCAATTCTGCCATCTATAATTTTTTAGGGCAACACCACGTACCCGTCCATTTTTTCGACTATTATGGGCATTATACGGGGTCGTTTATGGCGCGCGATTACCTGCAATCGGGTAGGGTGCATATCGCGCAGACCAAAGCCTATCTGGACCCCAAAAAGCGGGTTGCCATAGCGCAATCTTTCGTGGATGGGGCGAGTTTTAATATGCTCAAAAATCTGAAATATTACGACAATCGGGGGCGCGATATGGAGCCGTTCATCACCCGCATCGAGACCTATCGGGAGAGCATACCCCTCAGTAAAGACGTGCCGCAGTTGATGGGTTTGGAGGGCAATTGTCGCTCAACGTATTACGATGCGTTTGACCTCATTATCAACGATTTTGAAATGGGCAACCGCACCAAACAGCCGCCGAGCAACGAAGTAAACGCGCTCATATCGTTCGGCAATATGTTGTGTTATACGTTGGCATTGAGCCAGATATACCACACGCAACTCAATCCGACTATATCATTTTTGCATGAGCCAGGCGAAAGGCGTTTTTCGCTATCGTTGGATATTGCCGAGATATTCAAACCCATTTACGTGGATAGGATTATCTTCAAACTACTGAACAAAAAGGAGATACAAGCCAAGCATTTTGATAGAAACACCAACGGCTGTCGGCTCAACGAAACGGGCAAGCAGATATTCACCCGCGAGTGGGACACAAAGCTCAAAGAAACCATCAAACACAGGGTGATGAACAAACAGGTGAGCTATCGGCATTTGGTGAAGCTGGAATGTTATAAGCTGATGCGCCACTTTTTGGACGAGGGCAGTGTGTATAAACCTTTAAAAATGTACTGGTAAATGTATGTGATAGCCGTTTATGATTGTGGTGAGAAACGAGTAGTAAAGATGCTGAAATTATGCAGACGTTACTTAACGTGGATACAAAATTCGGTTTTTGAGGGCGAAATTACGCCGACAAAACTGAAAGAGCTAAAATTGGAAGCCCGTAAAATTATGGATACTTCGGAAGATAGTCTGATAATATTCAGCAGTCGCAACGTGCGGTGGTTGGATAAGGAGATATTGGGCTTGGAGAAAAACAGTACGGACAACTTTATTTAGTTGAAAGCTTATAGTTGATAGTAGCAATTCCGCATATGACCTAAAAAACAGGAGTTTTTCTAATTTTATTAAGCTAAATTGGTTTAATTCGTGTTAAAATTAGTGTTATTCGTGTTAAAATCTTCATGTGCTGAATTGCTGCGGATAGAAATGGTTTACGTTAATGCGCTGATTATCAAACACTTAAATATTATAAAGTTGTCGGTCTTGTATTTGCCTATACGTTACGCCTAAAGTACCCCCTCAGTATTTCGGGCATTTTTGATAAATAATTGACAATCAAGGTATTACCAAGGTTGTCGAAGCCCTTATAAAATCGTAGGATTGGGGTTCGACAAAAAGGGGTAGCACCCCCTCAGTATTGCGGGCAATTTTTATATGTTTTTTGTGGGAAATAATGAGTTATAAATTTTGGCAATAGATAATGTGTCCCTATATTCGCACAATAATATTTTGTCGTTATGAATTTTCATAACGGCTTTTAATCGCACCATATTGGAATTGAAATGTTTATTTTATGACATCCAACTTAGCACTCTCCTACCTTTTAATCGCACCATATTGGAATTGAAATACGAGAGGATAGAGATGCACAACTTCAAAAAGTAACACTTTTAATCGCACCATATTGGAATTGAAATAAAAGAAGTAATAGCAGAAGCAAAACGATTGCTTGAACTTTTAATCGCACCATATTGGAATTGAAATTTCTTACTTCGTGGATTAAAAAATTAGGTA
>JAYVKQ010000745.1:0-3642 GCA_043768285.1 Saprospiraceae bacterium
CGAATAATGGTACAACGACAGATAACCCAGATGGTACAATTACTTATACACCAAATACAGGTTTTATAGGTGTTGATACGTTGGTTTATGAAATTTGTGATAATGGTGTACCTGCTTTATGCGATACGGCTTATGTCATTATCAACGTAACAGGCACACCGAATAACGCCCCAGTAGCTAACCGTAATGATATAGTCGTAACGGAAGATACACCATTGACATTCAACGTGTTAGTAAATGATATGGATATTGAGGGGGGCATTGTTCCTTCGACAGTTACGATAACAAAAGCACCTGCACATGGTACAGCAACGCCAAACCCAGATGGTACAATTAACTATACACCTACGGTAAATTACGCGGGTTTAGATACATTAATCTATCAAGTGTGTGATAATGGAACACCTGCTTTGTGCGATACGGCTTTGGTTGTTTTAATAGTGAATCCAGTCAATGACGCGCCGAATGTCACCAGAAATGATGTTTTAACGGCAAGAAATACGATGGTGACGGCGAATGTTTTAGCCAATGATACGGATATTGACGGTGCTATTGACCCTGCGTCGTTAGCGGTTATTGAAAACCCTAAGTCGGGTACATATATTATCAATCCTGATAAAACGATAAGCTATACGCCTTTGAATAACTTTACGGGTTCAGATACTTTGGTTTATCGGGTGTGTGATAATGGTACACCAGTTCCTGCGCAATGTGATACAGCTTTGGTTGTGTTTACTGTAACAGGTACAAATGATGCACCTTTGGTAAATACAGATATAGTTAGCGTAGATGAAGATATATCCTTGATTATCAGTGTGTTAGTAAACGATACGGATACTGAGGGGGTAAACCCAACAACCGTTACAGTGACTAACGCACCTAAAAATGGTACGGCTACACCTAATGCCAACGGTACAATTACCTACACACCCAACCCTAATTTTGCGGGTGTTGATACCTTGATATACCAAGTATGTGACTTAGGTACGCCTACATTATGCGATACGGCGATGGTTATTATTACGGTAAACCCTATCAATGACCCCATTGTAGCGGGCAGAAATGACGCAACAACAGTCAAAAACACATTGGTTAATATCAATATTTTATTAAATGATGTGGACGTTGATGGTGGTATTGATACTGCAAGTTTGACTTTGTTTACAGCACCCAATAACGGTTCGGCTGTATTTAATCCAGATGGTACTTTGTCCTATACGCCGAATACAAATTTTGTTGGTAATGATACTTTAGTTTATCGTGTATGTGATAAAGGAACACCGACTCCAACGACGTGTGATACAGCAATAGTTGTGATTACAGTGAATGGTGTTAACGGAACGCCTTCGGCTAATCGTGATGATGCTGTGACGCAACAAGATGTGAATGTGCGCATCATCGTAACGGCTAACGATAATTTTGGTACAGATGGTCCAAGCACAACGGCAATCAATATCATCAAATCGCCTACGAAGGGTACGGCAAATGTGGTGACGAATTTTACACCAAACGACCCAAGTGATGATTTAATTGATTATACACCAAATGCAGGTTTTGTTGGTCAAGATACTTTGATATATGAAATTTGTGATGGTAATGGTGATTGTGATACTGCATTAGTAGTTATTAAAATAAATAGCAATATCAATACAGCACCAGTAGCGAATAGAGATGATGTCGCAACTATGAAAAACCAAGTCGTTGTTTTGAATATTTTAGGCAACGATACGGATAATAGTCCTTTAGATACCGCGAGTATCACGATTACTGAACTTACACGCAATGGTATTGCTTTGATAAATACGGATGGCACGATTACTTATACGCCTAATCAAAATTTTGTCGGCAAAGACACTTTGATTTATAACGTGTGTGATAAAGGTACACCTGCTCTATGCGATACAGCTATTGTTGTCATTACGGTAAGAGCGCAAAACTTGCCGCCAATTGCTCAAAATGACACGACATCAACCGAAGGCGGTGTTGCTGTCAAAGGCACTGTAGCGACAAATGATAGTGATGTGGACGATACCAATGATAATTTGGTGTTTACAATGCTTGATGTAGTCAAAAATACTGAGGGGGTACTTGTTTTCAATCCAAATGGTAGTTATACCTTCACACCAGCGCAAGGCTTCAAGGACACGGTCCGCGTGAATTATAGTGTGTGTGACCCAGTCGGTAATTGCGATACAGCAACCTTAGTCATTATCGTAACGGAGCTAAAATGTAAAGATATTATCACCGCTAAAACTATTATTGCCAATAATATTTGTAATGTAGGTGACATATGCTTGAGTTTACCATTAGCCGATACTTTGAATTATACAATATTGATAAACAATAACGTATATCAAGGTGAATATAAAGAATGTGCGAATGGTGGTACAGCAATAACAGTTGGTGTTGGTACATTTAGGTTGATAATCGGCAGTAACAATACATTCTGTGCTGATACTGCTCAAATCGTAGCCACTTGTAATCCAGTAGTATCAGATACCGTAATTGTTACTTTAGCATTAGGTAAAGTAGATACAGTGTGTATGAATACGACTAATTTGACGGGTACAAATTATACCATCAATTTGGCTTGCGCAGGTTCTGACTCGGCAACCTACGAATTGCTACCAGGAACAGCTTGCATAGAGTTAAAAACTACAAAATTAGGTTTGGATACAATCTGCTTTAAAGTATGTGATGAAAACAATAAATGTGATACCACATATGTAATTATTGATGGCAGATTGGATATCAAAGATGTTGCTGATGATTCAACGACATCGCCTATCAATACGCCCGTTTTCATTGATGTTGTCAGTAATGACAATGCTGCGAATGGCGCGGGTAGCGTAGGGGTAGCGATTATAACGCCACCAAATCATGGTACAGCAACAGTAGAAACGGATGGTCGTGTGAAATATACACCAGACCAAGACTATTGTAGCTCAACACCCGATAGTATGACCTACGTCTTATGTACCAACAGAGGTTGTGATACAGCGATGATTAGAGTGACAGTTCTATGCGATGACATTATCATCTATAACGGCTTCTCACCAAATGGGGATGGTATCAACGATTTCTTTACCATCGAAGGTTTAGAGAAATATCCTGACCACAATCTATGCGTATTCAACCGTTGGGGTAATAAAATATTGGATGTAAAAGAGTATAAAAACAATTGGGATGGTAAATGGAACAACTCAATCATACCAGATGGCACTTATTATTATGTCTTGAATAAAGGCGATGGTAAGACGGTTTATGGATATGTTCAGATACATCGTTAAACGGCTTTCAAAACAGTAAATATATATTTTAACTTTTACTCTCAAATTATAATCTTAGAAGGAGCTTCCGCAAGGAGGCTCCTTTTTTTTTAATGAAAAACGCCTAAAATTTATTCTTTAAGCCGTAAAATACTGAGGGGGTGTTACCAGTGTAGTAGAGACGTTGCAATGCAACGTCTAAAATGACAGTATGAAAAGTAGAGACGTAGCAATGCAACGTCTAAAATGATAGTATGAAAAGTAGAGACGTTGCAATGCAACGTCTAAAATGATAGTATGAAAAGAAGAGACGTTGCAATGCAACGTCTAAAATGACAGTATGAAAAGTAGAGACGTTGCAGTGCAACGTCTA
>JAYVKQ010000746.1:0-15398 GCA_043768285.1 Saprospiraceae bacterium
AGTTATGGCGTTGTGGGCAATAGCGAAATTGGCGATTTTCCTGCCATCGGCACATACAATTCTAATACTTACGGCGGTGCGCCCACTTTAGCATATTCACAAACAGCTAACCCTAATTTGAAATGGGAAACAAGTAAAAAATTGGATATTGGACTTAATTTCACTTTGTTCAATGACCGTATCAATGTCGAATTTGACTATTACAGAAATGAAGTTGATGGACTTATTTTGAAACAACCGCAATCCCTTTCGGCGGGTATTCCAAACAATTTTATCAATGCCAATGTGGGCAGCCTGTACAATAAAGGTATTGAATTGGGCATCAATGCCATTGTAACAAATTACGGTAATTTCAGATGGAATATGGGTTTGAATGTTTCAACCCTTAAAAATGAAGTGACTTCTTTGGTGAGTGATGTGTTTATTCCGAGTGTTTTTGGTGTTCAAAACATGACACGGGTGGGTCATTCGATTGGGTCTATTTTTGCCGTTCCTTGCAAGGGTGTAAATCCTGCCAATGGGTTGATGGTTTTTACGAATAGCGATGGGCGTGATGTTCAGTACAATCATATTGGCTCACCTCGTTGGACTTATTTAGAAGGTGGTGCTGCCCCAGCTATTGATAACTACAAAGATGGCGTAATTCAAGGTGCTTCATTACCAACAGTTTTTGGTGGTTTTAATAATACTTTGACGTATAGAAATTTTGATTTAAATATCAATTTGACATTCGTGGCAGGTAATAAACTCTACAATGGCACACGAGCGACTAACTCTGACCAACGCTATTTTAATAATGGTACTTTTATTAAAAACCGGTGGACAACGCCAGGTCAAGTTACTGAGATTCAAAAATTGTATTACGGCGATAATGTCTCGGCAGGTTTCTCTTTTACTGCCACTTCAAAAGTAGAAAGTGGCGCATATTTAAAATTAAAAAATATCTCTTTGGGCTATCGTATTCCTGTTCCAAATGCTTTGAAAAATAAAATTTCATCGTCAAGAGTGTATCTACAAGGCGGGAATTTATATACGCTGACAAAATATAGAGGTTCAGACCCAGAAGTATCTATCAATGGCAATTCTATTCATTCGGGAAAAGACCAGAATGTGCCGCCTAATGCACAGGTATTGACGGTGGGTTTGAATGTTGGGTTTTAATCGTAGAGACGTTGCACTGCAACGTCTTATGCACGAATTATTCAAATTAAGACGTTGCACTGCAACGTCTCTACGAATGAATCATTTTTTAATTTCATACAATTTAAACAATGAAAATTTCCAATAAAAATATATCAAAATTAGCGGTTGTTTTAGGCTTATTTTTAACAATAACCGCTTGTAAAAAAGACTTTTTAGAGACGACACCTAAAACCACAATTGCCGAAGATGCCGCATTCAGTACTGCGGGTAAAATTTTGGCAGCCGTCAATAATCTGTATGGGCAAGTGCAAAATGCCAGTTTTTACGGTGGTCGGTTTATTGTTTTCAACGAGCAAAGGGCAGATGAATTCGGACAAAATGATGGTAATGCTGCCACAGGGTCAGCCGTTTGGAATCAAAACGTAGCCAGTACCAACGAATTTATTAATAATGTATGGTCAGCGTGTTATACTGCTATCAATGCGTCTAATATTCTGATAAGCAAATTAGAAAGTACGAAAGTGGTATCGGATTCGGTCGCTAAAAACTATATTGCGGAAGCCAAATTTGTACGGGCTTTGTGTTATTTAAGCCTTGTTCAGACTTACGCAAAACCTTATAATTTGGATAAAAACGGTTTGGGTGTGCCTTTGCGTTTATCGCCTATCACTACGGCAGGGTTTAATGATATTGCCAGAAGTAGTATCAGCGAAGTCTATAATCAAATTTTAAAAGACTTAAATGAGGCTGAAACAGGCTTGCCAATCGCTTATTCTACGGCTTTGTTGAATACCTCAAGAGCTAAAAAAAGTACAGCAATTGCCCTCAAAACACGGGTATATCTGAACCAAAATGACTATGCAAATGTGTTAAAGGAAGCGCAAAAAATAGTTTCTTCAACTGCGCCTTTTCAATATACAGGTGGTAGTTTGACGCATAAATTGGAAGGTAATATTGCAACCGTTTTCGGGGGTAGCTACACTGGTGCGGAAGCCCTATTTTCAATACCATTTGCCAATAGTACCACCGAAACACCGTTTTCTCAAAGCGCATTGGCTTTTAATTACCTTAGTCAGCCGATTGTTTTTCTGACAACGGCAGGTATTTCAAGCCATGTTGCCCTCAATTCAAGTGCAGATGCCCGTTCCGCTTTGATTACAACAAACGCTGCAAAGCAAAAAGTTTTGCGTAAATTTGCCATCACAACCGCCCCTTTTCGGGATTATGTGCCTGTCATACGCTATGCAGAAATTTTGTTAAACTATGCAGAAGCTGCGGCTAATACAGGTGATTTAGCGACGGCTACCGCCTTGTTAAATGCGGTTAGAAATCGGTCAAACCCAAGCTACGTTTTTCCATATACGGATATTAATACCAAAGAAGCCCTTATTAATACGATATTGACAGAGCGCAGAATTGAATTATTGGGCGAAGGTTTTAGGCTTCAAGATTTGCAAAGGAAATTGCAGACATTACCTGCTAAAGTGGGTTCAATTGGTACGGCACCGCTTGTTTTGGTGACAGCGAGCAATTATATATGGCCCATTCCAAGCGGTGAAATTTCGACTAATAAATTGATGGTAGCGAACCCATAAAACGATTTCGGATGTGGGATTTCGGATTTCGGACGATACCTACCGAAATCCGAAATCCCACATCCGAAATCGATACCCCCTCAGTATTTTCACATTTTCAATGATTAAAACAGCATATATGTCTCAATTTTACTTAAAAATAATGGCTTGTTTGATGCTTTTTCAATGGTATAGTTGCAAGCCCAACACGCAACAACTGCCTAAAAAAAGCTATCCTATATCCCTCAAAATGGCAACCGATGCCGAATATCCCAACAATAATATGATTGGTTTTAAAAGTAGATTTGATGGTACTTTTAGTCATAAAGAAGCATTGATTATTGAAAATGAAAATGGTAGTTATGATTTTGAAGTTTATCCAAGTAATGATAAAAGTGATACTTTAATTGTCAAAAATGTCAATTTATTGGAGTTTATGCCTTCGATACCCAGCCATGCAAAGAAAGATAAGTATCTTAGTTTTTTAGCAGTTTTGAATCAAGAGTGGAATCGAATTGAAGTAAAATTCAACAATAAATTATTCAGTGTGCAAGGACAAGGCATTGAAAAAAATGTAATTACCCGCTTCGATATTGCCAATAATTGCCTTAAAAAAGGGTTATGGGAAATTTTGGCATTTACGACAGAAAATAGCAACGATTCCCTCTATTATCAATCTTGGTTTGATTTTCCAGATTCGCTTTACAATCAATTATTTTTTAAAAGAAATGGCGTTTCTATTGAAAAATATGACGATATGCTTAAAAATTACAGCCATGAAAAAGGCGAAAAAGTGAATTTAGAAACATTACGAACGGTAAATAGTGAAAAAAATATCGCTTTTAAGGATTTAAACAAAGAATATTATACACTCAAAGGCGAAAGAGCAACTAAACTGAAAAATATCGTTTTTCCAACACGCATACAAACTATTGAAGATTTTTTAACCGACAAAACAACTTATGCTACATTCGCCCCTCCAGGGCAATACACAAGGGCAGACCCTCGAAAAACAGAATTGAGCCGTTTTCAGCAATTGGAAAAGGTGGTACTTTCGAAGACACAATCTACAAATGCAGCGGCTACAATGACCGACGAAATCCATTTATTTTACACCGATAAGGCTAAAACTAAAATAACACAATACATCATTGGTGGGTTGCAATTGGATAAATTACCTATTTTAAAAACCCATAATATGTGCAACGGTTGGCAACGACCTATGGGTATTAGCAATCATTCTTTTTATTCAACTTATGCCGATTTCATTGCTGCACCGTCCGCTGGAAACCCCTATTTTTCATTTCTTTTAAATGAAAAAAATGAATGGATAGACAGTCATGATGTGGGTATTGATGGTATTTTATTGTATCGAGATGAAGCGGATACCTCAATGGTTCATGCTTTTATCTTGTCCTTTGAACGACATTCTTTTGTTGGGCATATTGTTTTGGACATTCCGATAATGACCCCCCCTCAGTAATTTTACATTTTTTAACCTATGTTCAATGAAAAAACTATTCTATTTAGGCATAATTGGTTTCTTTTTATTTGAAATAGCCAGCGTTTATTTCATCATGCCTATGCCTGGTATCAGCCAAGATGTCAATAGTATTGACATGGCTTATTTACTCCACTCGTGGCGGTGGATTGTCAGAGGCTTATTCGGATTGGCGATTATTTTTGGTTTTAAATCTGCTTTTTCTAATAAAAAATGGTTGCCCATTGCTTCGATAATTATCTTGTTGGGGGCTATTTATACGACCAATTTTTATATGGCAGCCGATACTATGTTTTATCAACCTAAAACCTTGACAATCAGTAGTATAAGTAATAATAAAGTTGAGCAAGAACGTTTGATATTGGGCGTTGTACATAATGGAGAAGCCAAGGCGTATCCCATTCAATATTTAGGGTATCATCATCAAGTGCGCGATAGTGTAGGGAATAAGCCCATTATGGTTACATATTGTACCGTTTGTAGGACGGGGCGCATTTTCGAGCCTATTGTAAATGGTAAAATTGAAGATTTTCGCTTGGTCGGTATGGATCATTTCAACGCTATGTTTGAGGATAAAACCACTAAAAGTTGGTGGCGACAAGCAACGGGCGAAGCGATTGTAGGCGCATTGAAAGGGCAGAAATTGCCCGAATTTCCTTCGATGCAAACCACTTTGGGTAAGTGGATAGAGCTGTATCCGCACACTTTTGTGATGCAGCCCGATAAAAATTTTCAAGTGGATTATGATAGTATGAGTATATATGAAAAAGGTAGAAAAACGGGCAAATTGACCCGCCGAGATACGGCTTCGTGGCAAAAAAAATCGTGGATAGTAGGCATTGAAATAGGTGATAAGAGCAAAGCTTATGATTGGAATTTACTACAAAAAGAGCGTATTTTATACGATATTTTGGCTGAAAAACCGATAGCTATTATTTTATCAAAAGACAGCAGTAGCTTTGTCGTGTTGGAAAGAATGGATAAAAACCAGATTTTTATTGTCCAAAATGATACCTTGAAAAGCAAGGAAAATACCTACAATTTTGCAGGAAAATCCTTGAATTTACTTGGAGATGACTTAAAAAGAGTCAATGCGTATCAAGAGTATTGGCATAGTTGGCAGACGTTTCATCCGTTGACTATCAAGTAGCCCCCTCAGTATTTTTGCACTAAAAACAATAAAGTAAGTATAGTTTGAATATGCAGGGTTCTCCTATAAAAAAATAGGCTGTCATTGCGAGGAGGTACGACGAAGCAATCTGTTGCACTTCGCAGGATGGAATTCGTTATATATAAGCGATAAACATTGATTTCAGAAAGAAATATCGTGGTTAAAGGAACAGGTTGCTTCGTCGTACCTCCTCGCAATGACAGCTTATTTTTTTTATAAGAAAACCCTATTTCAATATGTTAAAAGAATACTTATATTCAAAGAAATAACATATTTTTGTAATTGAAACAAGGTGTAAACCTAAATTAACATATTGATTATGAATGATATAATTAAAGAAAAAAAAACAGCTAAAACGGAATTAGATACTCGATTAGATGAGTATTCTAATAAAATTCTTTTTCCAGAAAAGTTAAAGAAAGCCAATGCTATTTTGGATAAAGTTGGTTTGCCAAAACAATTTGAAAACCGTAAAGACCATGCTGAAATAGTTGTTTTCTTATCTTTTACGAATAAAGTTGATGAGAATAAAATCAACGAGTTTAAAGAATATGTAAATCGCTATTTTTCAGATGAACTTGAAAGTATGGTTATTGAAAATAGATAATGAGCTTACCCCCCTCAGTATTTCAAGCTATTTTATATCAAAAACTTCTCTCCCTCCTTCTTCAACAGACCCTCTCCCAGCATAAACCCAATCGTCTGTATCACTTTGGTACGGTGCTTTTCGGTGAACGAGTCGGCAATTTCTTTTAGCGTCAAAGGTTCGCGTTTGAGTAGGCGCGTGATTTTTTCTTTGAATAGCTCGAAGTCATTACTATCCAAATCTGCCTTGTTTTTTTCTACGCATACATCACATATGCCGCAGGGTTGGGCATCCGTTTGTCCAAAATAATTGAGCAATTGTTGGGCACGACAGACGGCGAGTTCGGCATATTCGATGGCTTTTTTGTAGCGGTATTCTGCCCTTTTTTTGCGGAACATATAGAGCGTGTAATCAATACTAAGTGCTTGACTATCAATGCGTTCTTTCAGGAAAGTGAGCTGTGGCTTGTCTTTTTTTAACCGATATTCGATGATGCCATCGTTGTGTAATTTGTGTAATATTTTCTCCAAATCAGTAACGGGCATTTGCAGAAATTGCGCTAAACGCTGTTCACTAAAATCCACCGCTTCGTTCATAACGCCCGAATAGGCGCGTTGTATGCCTTTCAGCATTTTTTCATACGGCTTATGTTTTATCATATAATCGTACAGCGTTTCTCTATCCACGAGGATGCGAATATTGGACGAAATGAACACCCCCTCAGTAAAAGCGACCCATCCATCTTGCTCCAATACCTTAAAACAGGCGTAGGTTTTTAATAAATCCAAGCCAAATCGCTGGATAAATGCCACGATGTCGAAATCAAAACTTTCACCTTCACCACTGCCGATTGCTAACTGTAAAAAACTACCCAATGCCTCATAAGTGCGCCTAATTTCGCGCATTTCGGGAAAGGCATTTTCAAACTGAATGGTCAAAGTGGCAGCATCTAACTTGTTGTATAACAACACATTATAGGCTTTTTGTTCATCACGACCCGCACGACCCGCTTCTTGAAAATAGGCTTCGAGCGCATCGGGCAAATCCATGTGGACGACAGTGCGCACATCGGGTTTATCTATGCCCATACCGAAGGCGTTGGTGGCAACGATGATAGGCTTTTTATTAGCAATCCAATCATCTTGCTTTTGGTTGCGCTCGTCGGGTGATAGTCCTGCGTGGTAAAAATCGGCAGGATAGCCTTTGGTTTGTAGTAAATGCGCCAGCTCTTTTGTGCGTTTTCGGTTGCGAACATATATCACGGCACTGCCTTTGGCTTTGCTCATTATGTCCAATAATTTGGCTTCTTTATCCTCGACATGGCGCACGATATAGGAGAGATTGGGGCGATTAAAATCTTTTTGATATATCTTAAAATCTTTTTTGAACGCTAATTTTTCGGTAATATCTTTCACAACATCGGTAGTAGCCGTAGCAGTAAGGGCGAGTACGGGCGCGTTATCAAGGTGCTGTCGGATGTCAGCAATTTTCAAATAAGGTGGTCTAAAATCGTAACCCCATTGACTGATACAGTGGGCTTCATCAATCGCTAATATATTGATATTCATGCGTTTAATGCGCTCTATTGCCAATTCTGTCATCAAACGTTCAGGAGAAAGATAGAGAAATTTTAAGCCACCATAAACGGCATTGTCGAATAGGCGGTCAATATCTTTGTAGTGCATTCCTGAAAAAATAGCGGCGGCGGCGATGCCTCTACTTTTCAGATTTTCTACTTGGTCTTTCATCAAGGCAATCAAAGGCGACACTACAAGGCATACCCCCTCAGTACAAAGGGCTGGCACTTGAAAACATATGCTTTTGCCACCGCCTGTAGGCAGCAAGGCGAGGGTATCCGTACCGTCCAAAACGGATTGGATAATATCGCGCTGCAAGGGACGAAAGCTATCGTAATGCCAATATTGTTTTAGTATTGCCTCTGGTGTTTGCATATTAACCCATTATTCGCTTAAATAACTAATTGACCTTTAATCTAATTAAAAAAAAGGCGAAAATAAGGACATTTTATTGATTACCAATATGTTAATTTCTAACAAAAAAATTTGTAGATTAAAATACTTGAATATATTTGCGTTACGTTTATTCCAATTCCAATTCCATTTGGAAATAGAAAAACATAATGCTTATTTACTGAACTTTAAAAAACAAAAGACAATGACTAACGAAACATTAAAAATCTATCGAGCCAACGTAGCAGAATGGTAATACATCACGGTACGCGCTTTGCGAAACCGTATGCAAAAAGCCAATGTCCATATCAAAAACCGTGTCTTGACGATTGATGATATTAGGCAGATTATAAAGGGATTAGGTATGCCGCCCAATTTACCGACTAATATACGTAAACTACTTTTTGACACTTAGTGCCAGCTAATGACATATCGTGCCGAGTAGTGCCACATATTGTCACTTAATGCAGTTGTATGAAGAAAAAAGAGTATATAATTTTGTGTCAAGTTATCGTTGCAACAGATACTTGTTACAAACCTTATTTTTTAATCTTTACAATTCATTCGAAATGAAAAAATTGATTTTTTCTTGTTTTTTAGCTTTAGGTTTATGTAGTCTCACGGGTAATTCCATAGGTGAGGTGCCAGACTTTCCTAAATATAATCCAAAACTCTATTTGGATGTCATGTGTCCTACATGTTCCTTTCAAGGAACCTTCTCATCCGCTTCTACTTGCTGCCAAAATGGCGGTACATGCAGTTGTACTTGCGGTGCCTTTACAGCCAGTTGTACTTCATGTTCTGCCCCGCCAAAGAACGAAACATCTATACAGAAGGTAAAAGAGTCTAATGAGTTTACACTCGTCTCTATTTCTGAAGAACAATATGCGAATATTTTAATGTTAGCTGAAATATTGAAGAGTGATAAAACGAGTAATGGTATAAAATCATACAGTTATTTATCTGAAATGATGACAAACTTAAACGAAGCAAAATATTCAGAGTATCATAAAAATGCAAATAGCTTTGTTACTACTTTAGGGTATTTGTCTGAAAAAACAAAAACTAAAGTGAATAGACTTATGGAAAACGTCGGCACAGACTTTAGGATATAATACAGTATCGGGGTATGAATAATACGTTCATACCCCATTATTCTTTTAAAAATAGAAACTATCAAATGAATAATCATATCTTATTTATCGTTTTATGCTTTGTAACGAATATTCATTCGGCACAAAAAGCAACGCCAAGTCAGTTTAGTGCAAAAATCAGTTATAAAATGGTCACTAAACTTAGAGGGAATCTCATTGAGCAACCTTCTGAGTTAATAATACAAAATCACCAGTCTATTTTCATTCATAGCAAGGGAGCAACAGGTTTAGCAGCAATTGATGTAGAAATCAAGCAACCCGATGGCTCAATAGCCAAAATGCAAGATGGTTATTGGCAAGATACTGAGGGGTCAATTTTTTATAAAAATTTTAAGAAAAAACAATTGATAGTACGAGAAATTGTTTGGATGCAACCGTATTTAACATCAGAGCCCAAATTGCCTGAATTAAAATGGACAATACAAGAAGAAACTAAAAAAATCAGCAATTTCGATTGCCAAAAAGCCATCATTACATTTAGAGGGCGTCATTATACGGCTTGGTTTACGGCACAAATTCCATCTAATGATGGTCCTTGGAAATTTTATGGTTTACCAGGATTAATTTTAGAAATTTACGATGATGTGGAAGAAGTAAAGTTTGGTGCAACTTCAATCGAAATACCTTTTAGTGTCGAAAATATTAGCCCACCTACTACAGGTTTAAAAGTGAGTTTTAAAGATTATAAGAGAGCTGATGAATTAGAGTTTTTGAAAATGAAAAGAGCCCAACTTTCTAAAATGGACAGAAACAGTTCTACCGAGATTAAGCGCAACACACCTAATTTAATCGAGAAAGAATATGAGCAATAAAAATTGATTTAAGAACTAAAATAATGAGATTTCACATACTTTTATTATTGATTCTTTGCTTTTATTTTCACAATGGATTTGGACAAGCGAAAATACTTGTTATTGGTTATGTAAAAGATAATTTAGGGAACTCCATTCCATTTGCTAATATTTATAGCAAGCACACAGACACCTCTTCTATAATAGCCTTTGGCAGTAGCAATGACAAAGGCTATTTTTCCTTTGAAACACCTAAATTATCAGTTTTTAGCGTTACAGCTTCAGCATTAGGTTATGAAACACAGACGATAAAAATTGAAAATAACACTAAAAAAGAGCTTGACATTAATTTTATGCTTTCTCTCAAAGAGTTTATTCTAAAAGAAACAATCGTGAGAGGTAGTAATAAAATCATTCAAAAAAGTGATACCATTACTTTTAATGCCGATAAATTTAGAGATAGCACTGAACGCAATTTAGAGGAACTTTTAGCAAAAATACCTGGCTTAGATGTCGATAAGAATACGGGCGTTATTACAGTACAAGGGCAACCCATAAAAAAAATATTAATTGAAGGAGATGACTTAACAGGGCGTAATTATCAACTTATGTCAAAAAATATGTCAGCCGATGTTGTAGATAAAATTCAAGTCATTGACCGATTTACAGAAAATAAATTACTTAAAGGTTTAAAACGCTCCGATGATAAAGTTATCAATATCACGCTCAAAGAAAATCGCAAAAAACTATTGTTTGGAAACGTTTTAGGTGGTATTGGTAATGATGAGCGTACCAATAACGCCCTTAATTTGTTTGGATTTTATAAAAAACTCAAAACAATTACTTTTGGGAGCTACAATACAATTGGTCAGATTTCGACTGCCGACCGTATGTTGGGTACTGATTTTAAAGAAGATACTGAATCTGAAAATCTGCGCAGCCTTTTAAAAAGCCGAAACTCAACTGTTATTAATATTGGACGCACCCCATCAGTATCACTTAATTCGCAAAGTATTAGATTCAATAAAGCAGTACTTGGTTCAACGCATTTTGTTATGCGACCTACTGAATCTATGAGTTTGAAAGGCGCATTAACATATAGTCACGATAAAGTAAGGTCGTTTATAAACAATGATTTTGTCTATCTATTAAAAGATTCCATTTTTAAATTATCAGAAAAAAATGATATAACAAGGCAACCTACAATATGAGAAGGACATTTAGACGCTCAATTCGATTTAAATTCAAAATCGCTTTTGCGCTACAAAAGTGATTTTAGAAAATCATTTTCAACTACTATTTCAGCAACAAAAGCTAATAATAATCAAATTGATAACAATTTAAATAACAGTGTGTTTTCTTTTTCTAATACTCTTGATTTGACACACCGCATCAATGATTATCATGCCTTGACTTTTAATATCACAGCTATTCAAGATGATAATAGTCAATCCTATATGATGCGTCAAAATCAACCTCGCCTTACCCCCTCAGTATTTGAGCCTTTTGATGCACTTTCGCAAAGGATTGAAAAGCCATTACAATACTATGCTGCTAATGCACAATGGCTTTATGCCAGAAATACACTCAAATTATCGCATTATTTGGGTGTAGTTATAAGGAATGAGGATTTGCACACAGCCTTGATAAGTTCATTTTTGAACAATGCCACTACTTTCCCTGATAGTTTTCAGAACAATCTAAATTTAAATCAAAAAAACTACTATGTGGGTTTTAATGCGAAGGAAGAATGGTTGGATTTTCAGTTCTTTTCAGATATATCAGGCGGTTTTCACAGAAATGATATTTCAAATAGAGCGTGTCAATCATCATTTTACGCTTTACCTACGATTGGTTTTAAGCGAAGTGTAAAAGAAAAGCATAATTTTTTGGGTACTTATGCCTACAATTACGCTTTACCTCAGTCGGTTGATTTATCCAACGGCTTTATTTTGACAGATTATCGAAGTATGAATAGAGGTAGTCCATTTTTTATTCCACAATATAGTCATACAGCCATTTTTAACTATAAATATGGGAACTTTGCGGATGAGTTTCTTTGGCATTTTAATATATTACACACTGCCAACAGTAAAGGTTATAGAAGCAATTTTAATATAAATGCTGATTTCAATATTTCAGATAAGGTAGAGAATAGTTTTATAAATAAAAATACCCTTATTTCGGGCAGTATTGAAAAATATATGCCTCAATTGTATATGCGATTGAAAATGCGTCCATCTTTAATTTTAGGAAACTATCCCAATACATTGAATGGTTCGGCTATTAGAAACACCAATTCTGTCAATACGCAATTAGATATTTCGCTACGCTCGGCATACTTGAAGTGGTTCAATTATCATATTGGTTCTACCTTCAATCAATCAGACATAACAACCCAATCGGGAGATACAAAAAGTGAAGTCAAAAATCAGTCAATTGGCTCATTTGTAGATTTTTATTTGAAATTCAACAATAAAATAAATGCGAAGATTGAAAATGAGACTTTTTATTTCAAACAACAAAATACCAATGCTCAAAAATATTATTTTCTCAATGCCAATGTTTCCTATGACATTATTCAAACAAAACTATCTGCCAACCTGACAGTCAAAAATATTCTCAATACCAATGAGTTTATTAACTCTTATGTCTCTGATTTTTCAACTCAGATTAACAGAATACAGCTTTTGCCAAGATATGTACTTTTGGAATTGAATTATAGATTTTAAAGAAAGAAACGCGCCCAGGCATAAAGTTTAATAGAGCCCACAAAAAAAGGCTAAACCTATCCTGATTTATTAAAATCAAGATACATTTAGCCTCACTATATGCTCATCATTTTTGGTTGTTAGATATATACCCCTCAGTATTTTGAGAGATTAAAACCGATAGCAACTAACATTTTTCTTTCTGCCGCCGCCAACGTTGCCAAATAAACTATTATTTAAAGGATTGACTTTCAATGCCATATAGAAATCTGAACCATATAGGCGTTTGTGCTTGAAATAGCTGCCTAAGTTTTCAGTACCGATGGTTAGGAAACCCAAACGCGCATTCATACCCCAACGGACTTGCTGATAATTGACCATCGTCATGGATAGGGAACCACTTATCCAACGTGTTTCGTAACGCGGCACAATGGCTAAGACGTTTTCTCTTTCCAATACTTTTTCGCCTACGGGCAAACGCTGCATCAACACACCACTGATAAAAATTTCTTTGCTATACGCATAATCGGCTTGTACACTGAATGTAGCGGGCATACCCATTTCAAAAGCATTGGCAATTTGTGCTGATTTGCCTGCGCCGAGTGCTTTATCATTCAAGCGTTTCATAACTTCAGCACGCGGATTGTTTAGCCAATCTATATCTTTAAAATCATCTTTTGTTATTAAAAAGCCTTCTTTCACGTTGTAGCTATTGACTTCTACGTTTTGACGCATCGTCACTTTACCCATATCTAAAAACGATACGCCTAAACGCCATTCGTAAGGCTTATCATCTCTGGCGGGTATCGTCATCACAGCACCCACATCTAAGCCAAAGCCACTACCATTGGGCTTTAAAGTAGGCTTGTCGTAGTTGGTTGTGTAGCCAAAAGTAGCACGCAGCGCACCCATTTGGAACGAATCGGGTGCAATTTGGGTCATTTCTGTACCTTGATAGTTTTTGATAAAGAAGGCTTGATGTGCTTGAACAAATTTCAAACTTGCCCCTAAAGCGAGCTTGCCGTCTTGTTCGTTGCCCATTGTGTAGCCGTAATTTAAGCCATATTCGCTCCAAAGCATGGCGTTACCTTTAAATTTATCAAGCGGTGTAGTGATGTTAAAACGGCGATTTGTTAAAAGCGTTTCACCCAATTGTTTAGGCAAATCATGTGAAGAAGCCATAAAGCGAACGCCCGTAAAAAAGCCAAACGAGTTACCATTTTTGAGGTTAATGGTTGCGCTGGGTCCCATAAAGCGCGCAGAAAAACCACCACCATAGAGGTTTTTATCTGATAAATTGTAGAATAATTTAGAAGTGCCTACAAAATCACTATTGAGTGATGGGCTGGGACCAATTTTTTCTCTATTTCTCAAAACACTGCCTACCGAACCCTTTTCAACATAAAGCAAATTGCTGTTTGAAAAGAAGCCCATACCAAATACGTTGATGTCCCACGAAAGTGGATTGGTCGCATTAGCCGCAGGATTTTGAATGATGCCCGTTGAACCAGAGTAGTTGTCAAGACGAAGTCCTAATTGTTCTTGGGAAAATGTGGGAGTAGCAATTGTGGATAGGCATACAACGATGCCGCATAGCATGTGTGATAAATTTCTCATTAGTTGTAAATCGGTTTTGGATTGTAAGATTATTATTTATTCGTATCGCTTTTTTCAATATGTTTTCACAGATTCAGAAAAGTCAACACCTTGGGTATAAAAATAATCATGCCAATTATCGCAGAACCGATGGCGGTGAGGAGAACAGCAGCAGCGGCAACGTCCTTTGCTTTGCCCGCAAGAGGGTGATAATCGGGGGACACTAAATCTACAATAAACTCAATTGCAGTATTAAATGCTTCGGCAGCGAAGACGGCAGCGAAGGCAAAAATAATGAGACACCACTCTGTTGTAGAGATACTAAAAAACCAGCCCGCAATAGTAACGCACACCACCGCAAACAAGTGAATACGGGCGTTTACTTGCGTTTTAATAAGGATTTTGATACCTTTTAGGGCAAAACCGAAACTTTTAATGCGTTGTTTGAAGTCCAATTTTAGGTATGTGGTTTGGCGTGGGTGTATAGGTCATTGAATCTTTATTGAATTGATACAAACCCTTAATGCCGAGGCGTGTCGCATTCTTGCCGATGATAGTCTGAAACTCAATACAATCAAAATGACCCGTATAAAAAATATGGTCAATAGGTACTTCTAAAAAATTGATACGCCCATCATTTCTATCGGGGCGATACCCTCTGCGGCTATCAAAGAGCTTGGCAATCTCTCTAAATTTTTGTATATCGAACGATGTGGCAGGTATATTGTAATCCCCCAATGCAATAGCAGGGCTGTTTAAATTGCGCACATATGTGCCGATGGCATCAAATTGACTTTTCATCATTTCATAGGCTTGGTTATATATAGGTGGCTCAATAAAGCTACTGACAACATACACCAAATCCGTATTATAGCCATTGGGAAATCCAATTACCAAATTGGGAACACCTTCGCTGTAGAAAGTATCACAATAGGTATATTTATATTTAGAATAAATTTTTGAACTATGCAAGTCCACGCCACTCACTTGGCAACTAAATGGATAGGCTTGATTGAAAGAATCTTTTAAAATCACATTCCAATCGGGAGTCACTTCCTGCAAGGATATAATATCCGCATTGGTTTGTTTGATTATGCTGGCAACATCGCCATAATCACGTGGACTTTCGCTGAGATTGAAATGGGCAATACTAAATTTGGGTTCGTTTGTCACTTTCACGGGGTCTAACCTCGAGTTCGTC
>JAYVKQ010000747.1:0-6677 GCA_043768285.1 Saprospiraceae bacterium
AAAAAAAATCTTTAGTATTCGAAATTGTTTGTAAATTTGCTTTTTTATTAAACAATTTATTGATATTTAGCCTTATGATAGAGTATTTCTTGAAAAATGATAAAAAGAGTATCAGACCTTGTATTACAAACCTTATTCATGAACTTGAATCTTTTTTCAAGCTTGAAAATATTAACTTAGAAAAATCCCCTAAATCATATTACCCAGAATTGAATAGTTTATTGGGAGACAGAGAATTATTAAAAATTAACGATTTATATTATACTATTGAAAAAAATCAAAACCAATTTCCTTTTTTAAAAAATTACATCAATAAAGAGACTTCCAATAAAGATAAGCCTTTCAGATTTGTAGAAACCTTTGCAGGTTGTGGTGGTCTCAGTATTGGTTTAGAAAATGCTGGTTTCAATCCTACTTTTGTCAATGAAATTGATTCTACATATTGCGAGACTTTTTATTTTAATCACACATTGCCAATTGAACAATATTTTGTCGGTGACATTCATAAATTGATTGAAAATAGTAATCAGTATAGTGATTATTTGATAGATTTAGACTTGGTAACAGGTGGGCCCCCTTGTCAAGGTTTTTCAATGGCAAATAGGCAGCGAATTTTAGACGACCCGAGAAATCACCTTTATAAAGCCTACTTGGAATTTTTGGCACTAACAAAACCAAAATTTTTCCTAATGGAGAATGTTAAAGGAATGTCCAATAAAATCGAAGACGTATTAGCCGATTTCCACTATTTTTTAGGAGAAAAATACAATATTCATTATGGCTTATTCAATGCAAGAGATTTCGGCGTACCGCAAAATAGAGAACGCTTTTTCATAATTGGAAATCGAATTGGCGTTAATACTGAAAACATTTTTAAAGCAATTAAATCTGAAAAACACGAAAAATTCGTGTTAAAAGATGCTTTACATAGTCTTCCTACTTTAAAACCTAAATCTATTAAAAATAAGAATACCATAGAAAATGAAGATTTTGGCTTTACTATTCGATTGAATGACAATAATGAAATATCTGTTTATGAAAATTTTATCAATAATAAAACTCAAACACGCTATGTTTTCAACCATAAAAACAGATTTAATAATAAGCGTGATATTGAGATTTATACTAAACTTCCTCAAGGTGCTAATTCGTTACATCCAAGTATCAAAGATATTATGCCTTATACGAGTAGAAATCATATTTTTAAAGATAAATTTTATAAACTTAATGAAAATGAACCTTGTAAAACCATAACTTCGCACATGAAATTTGATTGCAATATGTACATTCATCCTTGGCAATCAAGAGGGTTAAGTTCTCGAGAAGCAGCAAGGATTCAAACTTTTCCTGATAACTTTTATCTTCGAGGCAGTCAAAATAAATGGTATGCTCAAGTTGGTAACGCTGTGCCTGTAAAACTTGCCGAAGTTATAGGAAAACATATAATTCAGTATTTAAAATAATTAAATTATGAATATCATTTAAACTACACCTTTAAACAAAATTTCAATAATATGAAACTAAAACATCTTGAATTATTTGCTGGAATTGGCGGCTTTAGAAAAGCGATAGACCTTTTATCTAAAGATTTTGGGATTGACGCTGAATGTGTTGGGTTTTCAGAAAAAGATTCTTATGCAATAAAAACTTATAAATCAAACTACGATACTGAAAGCGAAGTAGAATTAGGAGATATTGAAGATTTTACATCCGATAGGAGAAATATTGAAAACTTACCAGATTTTGACCTGCTAACTGGCGGTTTTCCTTGTCAAGCATTCAGTATGATGGGACAACAAAAGGGATTCGAGGATATTAGAGGAAATGTATTTTATACAATAGCCAAAATTCTTGAAGTAAAACAGCCCAAGTTTTTGCTACTCGAAAATGTAAAAAACTTAATTAAACATGATGAAGGTAGAACATTTAAAACTGTAATTGATACACTTGAAAGCGTTGGTTATAAGAAAAATAACATTCATTACGGAGTATTTGATTCTAACGATTTTGGTTTAGCACAAAAGCGAAATCGTGTATTCATCTTTGCCTCAAGAGAAGACTTACCTTTGTTTTTTCATTTTGGTGTGGAATATGTAAAATCTTCATTTCGCCCTTTAAATGGTGAATCATCGATTCTCAGACAAAAAAATGTTTTAGATGTACTCTCATCAAAAGTGTCCTCAAAATATTATTTATCAGACAAAATTAAACCAACCATTCTTGCTGATGGTTCTAAAAATTTTCAGTCTAAATCAGAAATAAATCAACTAACAGCTCGTCCTTTAACAGCCACTATGGTGAAAATGCACAGAGCATGCCAAGATAATTATTATAGTGATGAGTTTTTAAATGCTCCTAATCCTATTAGTTTTTCAAATCAAGTTTTCACAAAAGAAGAATTAAAACACCACAGGATTAGACGTATCACACCAGAAGAAGCATTCAAATTACAAGGATTTGATAGCAGCTTTTATGAAAATGCAATTGCTTCAAATGTAAGTGACCATCAATTATACAAACAAGCAGGTAACGCAGTAAGCGTAAATACAGTTTATGCAATACTATATTATTTATTTATCAATCAACAACTGATTTCTAAGATAAATGATAGGTCAAAACCTCAAAATCAAAACAAAATAATTTTCACAAAAAAATTACATGAATTAATATGACTTTCTTTTACAAAATTCATGGAAATAGTAAAGTAGGCTATAAAAAACTAACTGATGCAGATTTAGGCATAAGAGGTGGAAGTAGTCACCAAACACATATTGGCTTACATGAAACATCTCTGGATTACCTAAAAAATTTTAGGCGGAATTTCATTTCACCTTTTATTTATGAAGACAAAAGTAAGGAATTACTTTGTCTTTTGACTTTTATTGAACGGTCTAATGGTAGGATTGAAGCACCCAAAATAATATCTGGAAAGAAGACCAACCTTTTCTATGAAGGTGTCAAGATAAATTCTGTCACAAAAGAAATTAGGGAAATTACTCAGAAAGAAGGTATTGATTTAGGTTGGTATTTGATGTGGTTTGGTTTAGAAAATGAAGATTTAGTTTTTTTTCTATTTAAAAATGACTCCGAAGACTTTAAAGAAGTGATTCGCATTATAGGAAATGTCAAAATTCGTGGTACGATTAATAAAAATGATGTAGAATTTAAGCAGATTATTAACTTTTTAGAGCTTAAAATCAATAAAACCAGTATAGCATATCTTGAAGAATTAGAAATCATAGCACAAACTAATGATGTTGCTTCTAAAATTATTAAACCACGATCATATGATATTGAAAAAGCAAAAGCATTTTACCAAGAGACTGGTAAAAAAGGCGAAGAACTTGTTGCCATCTATCTTGAAAAACTCAAAGCAAGTCAAAGCATTAAAAATTACAAGTGGATGAACCAGTCTAAAGAATCAGGATTTCCCTATGATTTTGAAATTGATGAGATTACAAATAAAAAAATATTTACAGATGTAAAAACAACTTCCTACACATTTCAACAAAAAATGATTTTTAGTAACCAAGAGTTGATGTTTATCAATCAAAACCCCAATTATCATGTTTTTAGAGTTTATAATATAAATGAGGAGATTCCAGTTATGAGGGTTTGTGAGAATATTGATTTGTTATCTCAAAAAATCATGTTAAATATCAGTTCTTTTGAAAAAGATTTGTTACTTAACGAAACGTCAATAAAAGAATTAAAATTAGCTATTTCACCAATCAATAGGACTTTGATTTTTAACCAAGCTATTTCATTGAAGTAATATACCCGATCGTGTGGGGTGTTCCAAACACAACATGCTCGTAAGGTTTTCAAAAACCGACACGGACTATTCCGAGGGTCTCTGACCCGAGTGTCACGCTCTGCAAATACTGAGGGGGTAGCCGTATAGTTTCAGCGTTATAATAGAGGCTTTAAAGAGAAGCGTAAAAAAGAGATAAAGCGAAATAAATTAAAACAAATACTATCAATTAAAATGTGTAAAATCAATCAAAAAGTTTTGTAGATATAAGGAAACGTATTAATTTTAACTTTTCAAATGAAAAAAGGTGGGTTAAAAAGGACATTTATTTTGTTTAACATTAAATTTTTGCATAATGACAATAGAAGAAATAATCAACAATAATAACAACAATAAACTTGAAAATGGGCTTCAACTCACTAAAATAAAAGGTCTATTAACAAGTACATGGGTATTGTACTTTGAGAAAGGATTTTATTATTATTTTGACGTTTGTGAAAATTTCGTTTTTGATAAGCAACATCAATATACACTTGAAGAACTAAAAAAGGAATTAGGTAACTCACAATTCCAAGTAGATTTATAAGTTTACCGCTCGCGTGGTGTGTTCCAAACACAACATGCTCGTAAGGTTTTCAAAAACCGACACGGACTATTCCGAGGGTCTCTGACCCGAGCTATGGATAGTGAATAAGTTGAGATAGCAAGACCCCTCAGTATTTATTGCCAATTGTATAAAAAAGTGTTATTTTGTGCAAATAAAGTAAAATCATTAAAATATCAACAGAAAATGCAGCTTCGACCAGCCTTGTTTGGGGATTATGATGTCGCACAAATTGATTTGAATAAGCCGTCGGAAGTGTTTAGTAAAACGGTCACTTCCGCCTTCTTGCCACGAAGCACAAAAGCCAAAACTATTTCAAACACTGAGGGGGTGCTCGTCTACAAGCCCTCCCTCAGTGTTTGATCCCTATTGTAGCGCACTCGATAAAATCACAAAAAATTAAACAAATATGCTATATAATGCCGTATTGCTTCTATATTTGCCCTTATTAAGTATGAAGTATAAAGTATGAAGTATTTGTAATTCATACTTTATACTTCATACCTCATACTTTATACTTCCTTATATGAAAACCAAGCAAGAGATAGTAGAAAATTGGCTGCCACGCTATACGGGATTAGCGGTTGAGGATTTTGGACGCTATATTATATTGGTCAATTTTAGCAACTACGTTAAGATGTTCGCCCAGATGTATGACGTACCTATTAAGGGTGAAGACCGTTCGATGCCTTGCGCCACGGCGAACAATATTACCATTATTAATTTCGGTATGGGTAGCCCTAATGCGGCGACTGTGATGGATTTATTAACCGCTATTATGCCCAAAGCGGTGCTTTTTTTAGGCAAATGTGGTGGTTTGCGCCATGATAAAAACAAAGTTGGGGATATGATATTGCCCATTGCTGCCATTCGCGGCGAAGGGACTTCTAATGATTATATGCCGCCCGAAGTGCCTGCTTTGCCTGCCTTTGCGATGCAAAAAGCCATCTCGACCACTGTCCGCGATTACGAACAGGATTACTGGACGGGTACGGTCTATACTACCAATCGCCGCGTGTGGGAACATAAAGAGGATTTTAAAAACTATTTGAAAGAATTGCGCTGTATGGCAATTGATATGGAAACGGCAACTATATTTACAGTCGGTTTCAAAAATCAAATTCCGACGGGCGCATTGCTATTGGTGTCTGATATTCCGATGATACCCGAAGGCGTGAAAACAGAGCAAAGCGATAAAAAAATAACGGAGCAATTTGTGGATAGACATCTTAGAATTGGCATTGATTCGCTGCATCAATTGATGAACAAAGGCTTGACTGTGCGGCATTTGAAGTATTAGTATATTAAGAGTAGCTGTATACAATCCATTGACAATCAACTCCCTATATGACAACATTACAACAAATAATAGACATCATACAACCAAAAGCTACACAGTTAGCGACCCCCTCAGTATTGATAAGCGAACCGATACAGTTAGATGCTGCCAACGAACGCGATGATGTGGTGATGTGGGTATCTGTTAAAAATATTCATCAACTTCAAGGCGTAGGAAGAGGAACAATTATTTGCCCTAATATCGACAATATAAGCCCAAATGCGCACTGTAATTACCTCATTACCGACAATCCACGCCGAGCATTCAGTCAAGTATTGAAAACATTTTTTGTTTTAAAAGAAAATTTTGCTATTGCGTCTTCCACTCATATACACCCCTCAGTATTTTTACCCAAAAATGTGTTTATTGGTGAAAATGTGGTGATTGAACAGGGCTGTCAAATTGGGGAGAACGTCAAAATTGGACATAATACGGTGTTACACGCTAAGACAATAGTCCATAATAATGTGACGATTGGCTGCAATAATACGATTGGTGGGGTAGGGTTCGGCTACGAAAAAGACGATAATGGCGAATATGTCGTTATACCGCATATAGGCAATGTTGTGCTGCACGAATTTGTCGAAATAGGGAATAATACCACGATTGATAGGGCAGTGATGGGCAGTACAATATTGAGAAAAAACGTAAAAGTGGATAACCTCGTACATATAGCGCATGGGGTTGTGATTGATGAAAACAGTTTGATTATTGCTAATGCCATGATTGGTGGTAGCACTATGATTGGTAAAAATGTATGGGTTGCGCCTTCAAGTACACTTATTAATAAAATCAAAATTGGTGATGATGCGGTGATTGGCTTGGGCGCGGTTGTCGTTAAAAATGTTGAAAATAATGCCGTTATGGTCGGTAATCCTGCGAAACCATTAGTGAAGTAACTTTGAGCTGTAAACTGTTTAACTTTACGCTTTTGTGAAAACAGCTATACAATTCATAGTTTAAAAATAGAGCCATGATAC
>JAYVKQ010000748.1:0-6483 GCA_043768285.1 Saprospiraceae bacterium
GATATGAGGTGAAACCGCAAAATCATTTCGCTTTTTGCCTCATGGCGGCGGCACTTACTCTGCTTAGATTATTAAGAATTTAATTACGCAACCAGTTCACTTAAAAGCGTAGCAATTTTACCCACTTCTTTTTTCGTACCCGATAAGTATTCCCAAGCATTTGGATGGGTAGAAATACTGCCTTGTGCATCATACAATATGCCACCATATAGCGTTACATTATCTATTTTTACCGCTTCTGGTTTCTGTAAGATAGTGCGCGTACTACTCAACGCATTTAGATGATATTGATCACTTAACACATTGGTTTCATCAATAGGCAAGGCGGCAAATGCTACTTGATGCAATATGCCCGCAGTGGCATAATAGACCATTTTTACATTTGTCAAATGATTTTGTAAAGGTTTCCAAACCAAGTTATACAGCGTTTTGGAGGGTAATACCGCTACCCCCTCAGTATTTCCTCTTGTTTTATCTTTAGATTTTCCCCTTGTAGCATATAGTTGTTGGGCATTTTTATTTTTACTAATAAGCGTTTTCAACTCATTTTCTTCACATAAAAAAACACAATCGGGCGTAGGTTGATTGGGCTTGACGATTAAAGCCGCATAGTAAAAAGTGTCGGTCCAACGTTGGTTGTTGTGGTGTCTAAAACGGACAAACTCAATAGCACACGCATCAGATTTTAGGTTTTGTTGTATATCTTTAAAACGCGCCGTTTTGCGCTGTATATGCTGCAATTCAGGCGTAGAAGCAATCAATTTTTCTTCAATTTTGCCCAATTCTGCATTCAAACTATCAATAGGGCGTTGCCCTGCGTGATGCATATAGGCTTTTGACAATCCGTCTTTTTGTTTTTCCCATGATTTATAGAGCGCATTTTGCTGCCTACTGGCAATCTGCTTAAACAGTTGGGAACTACTTAAAATAATGCCTTTCATCGCTAATTCTGTTTCAAAAGCCAAGGTTAAAAGGGCGGTATCCTGTGGGGCGTTGTTTTTAATATGGGAAAACAAAAGCGGTTCAAAATCTTTCGCAAAATTGGCAATAAATTGTTCCTTGCCCCATTCATCCAACACATCTATATTGTATAGCACTTGATTGTTGAGTTTTTGAACCAAAATCTTAAGTTCTTTCGTGCTTTCGGTATATTGCGCATTGGCATTATATAGTTCAATCAAGCGCATTTGAGCCACAAAATACCTATCATCGGTATCGCTCCAAGCCGCTTTTACCAAGTCTAATTCTTCTTTATTTAGCGCAACGGCTTTGGCTATATCCCCTTGTTTTTGATGCAAACGAATAAGATTACCCATAGCATTAAGGTAGGCTTCTGATTTTTTGCCAGGCTTAATTGCCAATTTATCTAAGGCTTCTGTCAGCAAAGGCAAGGCTTTTTCTGTTTGACCCAAATGGATATAACAATTGGCAACTTGAGCCTGATAGAAATAATATTCGGGGCGGTCTTTGCGGTTTTCTTCTATGCTTTGGGCTTGTAGGGCATAGATTAGGGCTTGATTGTGTCGGCCTAATTGTGTATTTAATATAGATAGATTTTTAGACCAATTGGCATATTCAGCAGCATTTTTACCCTTGTTTTGACCCACAATATCGTAGGCTTCTTTTGTCAGTTCATAGGCTTTATCGAGCAAGCCAATATCCGCATATAGTGATGACAGCGTACCAATGCGCTGATCATATTGTGGATTTTTTTTATCTGTTAATTTAAGAGCTTCTTGCGCCATAAAAAAGGCTTCTTTAAAACGCCCTTTCCGTTTATATAATAAAGATAAAGTACCCAAACGGGCAATATAGGGTTCGCTGTTTTTAGTAGCATACGATAAGGCTTGGGTCGTAAAATCAATGGCTTCATCTGTGCGCCCAAGTTCGTAGTAGAGTACGGCTAAATTATTCAAACAAGCACTAAACTCTCGTGGAAATACCGCTTTAATGGCTATTAATGATTGATATGCTTTTATATAGTAAGCCTCCGCTTTATCGTTGTCATTCAATCTTTTGAAGCAAATACCTATCAAATTCAGGGCTTTTCCATAAAAAACGCTGTCTTTATAAGGATTGGCTTCTAAAATAAGGCAACTGGTTTCTAAAACAGCAATCCCATTTTTATAGTCTTTTTTAAAGTAATAAATCTGCCCTAATTGGTAGCTGGATTGGTGGTATTTATAATGGGTTTTGCCAAAAGTCGTTTCGGCTGTTTTTAGATTTTGGAGAGATAAAGTATGGGCTTCATCGTAGCGTTGTTTGGGCATGAGTGTATCGTTGATGACATTATACAGGCTATCCCAATGGGTAGATTGAGCTAAAATAGTGTTATTAAAGGGTAGTAGAAAAAGGATACACAGCGTGCTGGTTCTCACAGTGGATTTGATTATTTGGTTAAAATTTAAGTGCTGATGTGCGTAAATACTGAGGGGGGTATTTTGAAAAGCAGAGTAGTTTAGGAAACTGAAATTTGTAATTGATTTTGATTTTTTTTGAAAAAAAATCAAAATCAATTACAAATTTCAGTTTCCTAAACTGCCGTGACAGTAACGCGTTTAATTTTAACATCAAGGTCTAACAACTGTCGCATCACCTTCTTCCAAATGCCCTGTGTGGGTATTGTAATAAACAGGCGATACAAGATAATCACAGGTTTCGCAACTAAAACGGAATGTATAATTAGCGGGATAAGTACCTAAATCCGTTAAAACACCACTGATTTTACGCTTGAAATTCCACCCATAAAGCATTTTATAAGAAGTAGAGGGCGCAGTGAATTGATATACTAAAGTATTGTCAATCAATACAATAGGTATCGTTTTTACAGGTGTATTATTAGAGACGGCTAAGATATAATCCGTATTATGAGGGCTTGACGTTTTACTATCCACAACGATAGTATAAAACCCTTCCTCAGTCAAATGAACCGTTTCCGTTTGTCCTTCTGACATTGTACTCATTGCTACAACGGTGGTATCAATTTTGCCATTTGGTCTAACGGTGTGTTTATATATAAACATATCCAAATTACGGTCGTTGTATTTAGGAGTCAATTGCACACGGTAATTACCAGTCGTTTTGATATGCAATGGATGATCTTTGTCTTTGCCTTTATAACCACACAATTGCATAACGCCTACTTGTGTATGTTGTGTATAACACTCATAATCGTTTCTGCTGTTGCCTGTTAAAGCTAAAGCATCATATACACCCAAACGTTGCCCCGGTTTGATAGCGTTTATTGTTCTTAAAAACTCTAAATATGACGAAGCACATTGATAAGGTGTACCAATACAGTTGATAGTAGAACCTGTTGTAATGACAGGTGTATCTTCAATATCTGCAAGGTCGCCCCGCGTGGTTAAAGAAGATAATAGTCTGCCCGTTTCAGCAATGTCTGTAATATCATTGACTGCGTAAAGGGGTTTATTTTCTACTGCTGTTGTTGTGTCAAAAGTATCGGGCGCAACTGCGTCTTTTTGGCAAGCAATAAGGCTCAATAAACTTAAAGCCAATGTGCATATAACGGTTTTTGGGAAATAGTTACTTTTCATGATGTTTGTTTTCTTTTGTAGATTAACGAATGAGAAAAGGGTACGGGTTTTCATTATACTGCAAATTTAATATGGTTTTTTAAAATAAATACAAAACTTTATTTTTAGTATTTGTTTGATGAAGATATGTGCAGAGTCTTGTTCTTAGCTTTTCTATTTATTGCAGTATCGTGGAAAGGTAATCACTTGAAGGTGGTATTATTTTCATTTTTTATTTTGTTCAAACGTAATAGAACGTTGTCGCCCATATACTTTACTATGATTTTAAGAAAACTTTAATATATATGAAAGATAACTTGCTGAAAATAGAGACGTTGCAGTGCAACGTCTCTACGTCATTTCGCCCATGTAGAGCCGTTGCACTGCAACGTCTGCCGCAATGCCCTCGTTTTTTAACATACTCTCTAATTTTATTCTTAGTGTACGAAAGTTGTTGCTGGCTGAATATAATAAGGTTCAAAAAATATCGACCCCAATAATATTCTTATTAACGCCAATTTATTAAGACCTAAAGTCATTTACAGTGTATTGTACCAATGTTTTTAGAATATTATTTGGTTAGTGGATTTCAGTTTTTATAATATCATCGATAGCAACAACTTTCGTACACTACCATTTTATTTCAAATACTGAGGGGTACAAAAAAAGGCAGTCACCAACAAAGTAGTAACTGCCCTCTGCAATCTATGATATATGTTAAATTTGGGGTTTGTGATTGAGTGATTGATTTGTTAAATGAATATTTAAAAATTAAATCACTCAATCACTCAATCACCTAAATTAAAAACGTTTGATAAAACATACATTATTAATGTAGTACAAACCGTCAGTAGAAGTTAAGAAATTCAAACCTCTGAACAATTTTGTATCGGGGGCATTTGTTTGAAGTGACTCTGTGCAAGTCCATGAACCTTTGTAGATACCATCTATGTAAAGTGCCGTGACATTGGCAGACAAATTCACATCAAAGCGTACTTTCGCCCATTTGTTTGTTGGGAATGTAAAGTTTTTATACGCTGCGCCTTTTAAGTATATTGTACCTTGACCGTTTTTACCGATGTAGAAGTGCGACCCCATTTCAGTACGGATATACTTTTGGATATTGAAGTTTGCGGTATTGTTGCTGTACAACCACATATCAAATTCCAATTGATAGTTGCCCGTTGTGCGTGGTCCTAAATCGAGGATAAAATCTGCTTGTTCTGTCCAAGCCACGTTTTCTTTATAATCCACTTTCAAAATTTTAGTAGCACCACCTACGACTTCACCATCATAAGTATTGTTGTTCCATTTGTTCCAACTGGCTGACTGTGGAGAGATAAAACCGACATTATAGTTGTCAAATTTATCTTGGAAAATGCTTGTGCCAGGTGTATTGTTGCAAGACGTGTTGATAGGAGAACAAGTTACCCTAAGGTTGAAAGAACTTTCACCCAAAGGTTTGCTATCAATCACCAACATGTATCTACCTGCTGTTAAATGGTTGTTGAGCAATTGGTCGCCCGTTGTTGAGCTGCTTGTAGTGTAGGCTTCTATTTCGTCAAAACGTTCTTGAATATGACCATTTTGCCATACATAATGCCCTTTCAATAAAACCATTGCGAGGTTTTTATGTGTGTTCGACAAATAGATATTCACGATGCGTTCCTGTGATAAGTTCATATAGAACACGCGGTCACCACCATCTAAATTTGAGTTAAAACCCAATTTGTTATAGAAGTAAGTGTCGGTGTATTTGTTGGGACGGTTTACAGTTGTGCTGTTCATGTTTGTACCACAGCCAATGGTGTACGCATTAAAATAATCTAAAACGAGTGGGTAATTAAAGGCAACTGGGTCAATACCGCGTGTTTTCAGGGTTGCGTCACGGTTTTCCATTGGGCTTAACAAATTGTCTTTTTGCGGTTGCATCAGTGTTTGAAGGCTTGGTTTTTCTTCTGGATTTTTAGAATCCACAGAGTTGTCCTGTTCAGGAACGACCATGCTTTGTTCAATTTGTGCTTCTTCAGATTTGCTTACATTAGCGTCTTTTTGGCAGCTTGCGAAGAATAGCATTGTTGCTGCGAAAGCGATTGCGGGGATTGATAGTTTTTTCATGATAAATTTTGATAAAAATAAAGGTTAACAAATGTCGCTTACTCTTTTAAATATTAGGATTTTCAGCTTTCTCCCGAAGCACTCGATAGTTTGTTACTAAGTGACTTACATTCATATATTGCAGGAGTAGCAAAAGGGGATCACTTTTTTTAGAAAAAAAATATTCTTTTTTATTTGGAGGAAAAAATATTGCCCCAACTAATTGATTATCAACAGTTTAATCTACTCAATTTATTTATAAAAAAAAGGTGTCAGCCGTTTTGAAAACGGCTGACACCTTACCCCCTCAGTATTTGCACTATTGGCTAACAAATATAGACATACTTTTCTAAATAGCAATAGGTGTTTACCAATTGATAAACACCTATTCGTTTTTAATTTGCACTCAACTATTTTGTCCACTGATTATTCAGTTGGCGGCTCCCAAAGTTCAATTTTGTTGCCTTCAACGTCCATTATATGCACAAACTTACCATACTCATACGTCTCAATAGTATCAACAATTGTTACGCCTTCCTTTTTAAGTTGCTCTACAAGGGCATCAATATTATCAACTCTGTAATTTATCATAAACTCTTTTGATGAAGGGTCAAAATATTTGGTGTCGTCTGCAAAAGGATTCCATTGCGTAAATCCTTTTTTTGTACTGTCATCCAATTCTCGCCATTCAAAACTCGTTCCGTAGGGCGTTGTGTCAAACCCGAGGTGTGTTTTATACCATTCATTAACTGCTTTAGGGTCTTTACATTTGAAGAAAACGCCGCCTATACCTGTTACTCTTTTCATTGTTGTTTGATTTTTAAATATTGAAAGAATGCTCAAAAATAGG
>JAYVKQ010000749.1:0-4496 GCA_043768285.1 Saprospiraceae bacterium
GTTTTCGTAATCCGCTAAAAAATCGCAGAGCCAATCAATGGTTTCAGCATCCAAATCGTTGGTCGGTTCGTCCATTAGCAATATATCGGGATTGCCGAATAGAGCTTGGGCAAGCAATACCTTGATTTTTTCGCTACCGTTCAACTCATTTAAGAGTTTATAATGCAATTCTTCTTTAATACCCAAATTGCTCAACAATTCAGCCGCATCGCTTTCAGCCATCCAACCGTTCATTTCTGCAAAATCGCCTTCCAACTCAGCCGCGCGCATCGAATCATCTTCGGTAGCATCGGGATTGTTGTAAATAGCATCCTTTTCTTTCATAATCTCATACAGGCGTTTATAGCCCATAATGACCGTATCAATCACTGTAAATTCGTCAAATTCAAAGTGGTTTTGCTTCAATATTGCCATACGGTTGTCGGGTGCAATATCCACTGACCCGCGTGTACTTTCGATTTCACCCGAAAGAATTTTCAAAAAGGTAGATTTACCCGCGCCGTTTGCGCCGATAACACCATAACAATTGCCTTTTGTGAATTTTAAATTGACTTCATCGAAAAGCACCCGCTTACCGAATTGTAAACCGACATTATTGACTGATAGCATTTTATGTATTTCTATTTTTATAAAATAAGGGAAATGATATACGATTTTGGGCGCGCTGATGTTGATATTAGATAAATATATCAAATTCGCGGCGCAAAGGTAGGACTTTTTATTCAAAAATGCTTGTTTTTTAGCAAAATAACAACAGCTTAAAAAAGATTATTTTTTTCAAAAAAAAGTATAATTTTGTAGTGGATTGGGTCATTAACCTTGCTATTAGAAACAATATGATAACCGACGCTTACGATTATGAAAACGCACAGAACAAAACTTTATTTGCTTTTGAAAGCGAAGGCACGCAGGGTACTGTCTTGAAGTTAGTTCATTTTACATTAATGAATAATGGCAAATGGAACTTAGCCTTTGGTGATTGGATTAACGGAGAACTTAATGACAATATCATTACAAATAACCAAGATGCAATTAAAGTTATCCGTACTGTAGCAAAGATTACAACAACTTTTTTTGAATACAATCCCAAAAGCAAAGTGGATATAAGACCCGTTGATGAAAAACGAAAACGCCTGTTATAATGATGCTTTTCAAAGACATTATACTGAAATTGAACCTATTTTTACTGTATGGGGTTTTATAAAAAATAAGAAATACGCATATTCGCCATCAATAATGTATGACCGTTTTGAAATATCTCTTAAATCTTAAATATGAATACTTTAGAAAAAATCAAGGCAAATTCCAAAGAGGAAGAAAATCAAATGCGTAAAATGCGTTTGCAAGCAGCACTTAGAGAAGCGGAAAAGTTACCACGCTTTAAGCTTGCCGCCACAAAGTATTATTTTTCCTTAAAATCTATTATTAGCGAAGGCATTATAGAGCTGCATATCGAAAACCCGCATATGCCAATCAAAAACGTCATTATTCATGCTATCAAAGACTTAGACGAGGACCTCCCCACGAACTTAGTGCTTGAAATGGCACAATTTGCTATACAAGAATGGGAAAAATTGTCATCAAAAGCATTGGAAAAAAATAAAGAAGAACAACTTATTTGATATACTATTTTATTGCCATGATTATAATAAAAATTATCCCACCCAACATTATCCATTTTGATAGTTTAGAAAGATAGGTAAAATCTTTCTTTTCCTCTGCCATTATCAATTTATACAAAGCATAAATAATTGGTATTGAAATAAATAAGTTTAATAATATAATTTTATCAGCCCCCTCCCTCCCGATGTTTTCGGGATGTACCATAAGTATTACGCTAAAAAAAACGGCTGACAGAAGTAATGTAAATCCTACTATAAACACCACTATTTTACTACCTTTTATACCTACCACAATCGGCAATGTACGGCAGCAATTTTGTCTATCGCCTTCTATATCTTCTATGTCTTTGATGATTTCACGGAAAAGGGTTGAAAGGAATGCAAAGACAGTATATCCTATGAAAATAATTTTAATATTATCATCAATTATTGCACCCCTAAAATCATGATTTGTCTGTAAACCAAACAGTAGAACTGGCACGTAGGCACACAATAGTGCTATGATAATATTGCCAATTAAGGGCAGTTTTTTGAAATATGTTGAATACAAATATAATAGACCTACAACAAAGGGATATGTATAAATTAATATTTTATTCTGATTATAAAATGCTGCATATAAAGCAATTATAAGACTTAGTATATTAAACATAAAATATAATTGCCAAGCTACCCCCTCAGTATAAATGCGACCAACCAACTGTTTTTCAACTTTTTTATTCATTTTATCAATCTCTATATCTCGAATATCGTTAATAATATTGCCCGCCGCCGCAATAAAAATAGTATAGAGAATTACCAGTAAAAATGTAGTATGCGATAATACTACATTTTTTATTGTCGCTACAAGGACACCATATTGCAATAAGCACATCGTCAAAGCAATGATAACCAAATTGGGAAAGCGGATTAGGCGTATGAAATTGCTCATAAAACTTGATACTTTTGAAATGCAAATATAGAAAATACGATATAGTGCGTTTTTTATTTTTGAACTTCTATATCGCAATTGTAAACTTATCAAAACAGACAATAATGAAAAAAATGAGTGTATTCATATGGGCTATCTTATCGTATAGTGTCCTCCATGCCCAAGACTACAAAGATATATCCATTTGGCAATTTGATATTTATTTTGAAAGTGGTCAATGGGCTATTCAAAATACAGATTTACTAACATTAGATTCAGTATCAACTGCCATGCGCACTGATACAAATTATCGTGTAAACATTGCGGCACATACAGATAATACTGGGTCGGATATTGCAAATGAACGGTTATCAAAAAAAAGGGCGGAAGCTATTCAGACCTATTTATTATCAAAAGGTATTGATACTATTACTGAGAACTCTTCTGAGTACCAATTGTCACTCCAACGAGCGCAATTTGTCTATAATTATCTCGTAAAAAGCGGTATTGCGAAGGAGTGAATGTCGTTCAAAGGTTATGCAAATTGGGAAATGATTTATCCAGAAGCCCAAAATGAAGTGCAAATGTCAGCCAATAGGCGGGTAGAAATAAGGGTTGTAGCAAAGTGATGGTTAATTTATTCGTTCCACAAAAGCAATTACATTGCGTCACTAAGTGACTAAAAAATTTCATCCTTTTATGACTATTATAAACATATTGTCGCTAACGCGACAAGAATTCGAGCCTTTTTCATAGACCCGTTAGGGTATCAATGTTTATAACAAAAACGTATTATTAGAATTTCTTTAGTCACTTAGTGACGCAATGTAACTGTTGTAAAATTCGGGGTGGATTAAGTTATATTTATCTCCTCTAAGCGTTAAACCAATACTGCTTTCTCCTCCGCCACCTGTATCGCATTCAAAATCTTCATATACAACTCTTGCGGCTTAAACGGTTTGGAGATATAATCATTCATGCCGATAGCAAAACACTTGTCGGCTTCTACTTTGGTTGCCGTTGCGGTGAGTGCGATAATCGGGATTTTCGACTTTTCACGAATGCGGGTTGTTGCATCAAAACCATTCATTATGGGCATTTGCAAGTCCATTAATATCAAATCGTAACCGTATGTTTTAAATTTTTCGACTGCAATCATACCATTTTCGGCAATATCAACGGTCACAAAGGGTGACCATGCAGCGAGGAGTTTTTTGGTAGCCATTTGGTTTAAAAAATGGTCTTCTACAAGCAAGATGCGCATAGGTGTATCAGGCGCAGAGGCATCTAACACAATGGCTTTGACGGTTTTGATAGGCACATCAATTTCAAAAATAGTAGCATCATTACCTTTGTTGGCGATGTTGAACGACCCCCTCAGTATTTTGACCAATTTTCCGACTATTGCTAAGGCTAATTGTTGCTTATCGCTATCATTTGGCTCGTTTTTAATGGTTTCCAATATCTTGTTTTCCTCCATCAATTCCTTGATTTGGGCAATGGATAATGCCCTGCCTTGATAGCCCGTTTTGATATAGAGATTGGCTTGTTTGTCCACATTTTGGACACCCAACTCCATCGTAATTTTGCCCGTAGCGGGCGTAAAACGAATGGCGTTGTCAATCAAATTATAGATAATTTGGGTGATTTTCTTAGGGTCGGCGATGATTTTTTCGGGCAAATCGTCAAAATAGATAAAATCCAATTTGATTTTAGAATTATCCGTCTTGATTTGAATAACCTTTTTGATGGATAAGAAAAAGTCTCTAACGTTGATTTCCTCGTTTTCGGGTTTCAAATTTTGAGATACCAACATCGAGAAATTCAACAAGTTATTAATCATCAAAGAAAGGTCATCAACGGAAATTTTCATGCCCTCGACCAACTCTTTTTGCTGTGGGCTAACGGTAGTTGTTTCAATCAAATAGAGCAAATTGACCAAACTACTGAGGGGTGTCCGAATG
>JAYVKQ010000750.1:0-2230 GCA_043768285.1 Saprospiraceae bacterium
CGGGCATATATACTGCGCCCTTCCATTCAACACGAAAAGGGTCGTTTGTAACCGTCCAGCCATCGTCTTGTAAAGCGATGCGAACGGTATCGTGAAAGAGGGTATTGATTAAATTCCACTCAAAATTGCTTCGCTTTCGGCTATCAAAACCGCCATATCGCTCTGATAATTTTCAGTTTTCAAGTACAAAACCCAATATTGCAGCAATAAAAGGCTTTTCACATTCGCGTTTAGCAAAGCGACAAATAGTTTTTTTATGTTTTTAGAATACGTATCATTGTTTTCACTCGTACTGGTTTTCGTAATTTTAGTAAGCTCTTTTAGCGTGTTTGGCAAACCAAAATCAGCGACTAAATCTATGTTTTTCTCGGCGGCGCAGTCCAAAATCCATTTTTCTATATTGGTATGTACGATGATATAATGGTGTTTTTGAGCGTGTCTGAAAATCTCAATTTGCGGTATTTCATTGGCTTTTATATAACAAAAAACGCTTTCAAACTCGGCTAAATAACCAACTTCTTTTTTATCTCTATCTATCACGGCGAGCGCAAAATCGTCTAAGAGTTCGGTTTTCATGACTTTTTCTATCATAAAAACGCCTTTTTGGTGGTTATATCCGTACTTTGTAGTGGGTGGAACGAGTATTTTAAGCAATTTGGTATCCACGTAACATTCGGGCAAAACATTAAAATCCATCATATTACAAATAGGCTTCTTGGTTAAAAAAAAGGTCTATTCCATATTTATACACTTCAAAAATTTGTTGTTCGGTCAGGGCTTTTACGGTTGTCGCTTGCTTTTTATAGTCCACCATAAAAATGGCTAAATCGGTGCGGGCGTTTTCTAAAAAATTTTGTAAAACGATTGGGCTGTGTGTCGTTATAAAAAACTGGTTGCTTTCGGATTGTATTATTTCTTGTGTGATATGTGCAATATAAGGTGGGAAAGCGTGTGCTTCGGGTTCTTCAAAAAGCAAGCACGAATCGGTATTAGACGCAACTGCGGTTTTGAAAAAAATCACACGCTGCAATGTATCGGCAACCGAAGTGTAGGGTAGCAAAAAAATATCGCCTCCGCGTTCTTTCATTATTTTTAAGGAATTACTGGCTTTATCAAAAACCAAACGTAGTTGATATTGCGCAAACAAATCTACTACTTCACGTTTTAATTGCGGCAAATTTTCTATCGTTGCTAATAAATTATTGCCGAAAGGCGGCTGTAAAAATGGGAAATTATTAGGTTTGCGCATTTGTTTTTCATCAAAAATATAACGTTTTATGCCTGTTGTATATTTTTCCATTCGTATTTGTGATGGCGCGCCTGACGAACCCGCTCTTTGGTCTTGAATGATTTTACCATTTGCATCAAAACTCAAACCATCTTTATGGTTATATTGAATACCATACTTTATATTATTGTTTACTTTTACAAAAGATTCTTTTTCAAAATCTCCTCCAAAAAACAATTCACTATGATGCTCAAAACGTATTTGATGACCAATTTCGTGAAAAAATTTGAGGTACGGAATGCTAAACAACGATAAGGCTTCTATTATATTGGATTTGCCTACATTCGGTCTTCCAATAAACAGATTGATGCGCTTAAAGTTGGATAACTCTAAGTGCTGAATTGATTTAAAATTTTTAATTGCTAAATTTTCTATGTGCATAATTATTTTTTGAATCAATTTTGGTGGTTAGTATGGCTTGATGATTATTTTCCTTTTCCCAAAAAACAAAATCCACCGCAAAGATACAACGTTTCTACCAATATTTGGCTGGCTTATTTTTAAAATAAAATTTCCTTTACCAGCACCCAAATTCCCATTGCCAGCACAAACCAGCCGAACGCAGGTTTTAGCCGCTCGTTGCTTATTTTTGTACTCAAAAACTGCCCAAACAAGATGCCCACAACCGCAAAAGCCGTGAAAAAAAGCAAAAACGACCACTCAATATTTTGTGTACCAACGCTGCCCAAAAAGCCAATTAAGGCGTTGCAAGCGATGAGGAGCAGCGAGGTTGCCACTGCGTTTTTCATCGGTAGCCTTGCGGCAAACACTAAGGTCGGTACAATCAAAAAACCACCGCCTACGCCCACAAAACCCGCCAAAACACCCACGAAAAACCCCCTTATAGCCAGCGTGCTATACTGACTACTGCCCACTGTCCACTGCCCACTGCCAACTGTCCACTGCCCACTGCCAACTGTCCACTGCCCACTGCCAACTGTC
>JAYVKQ010000751.1:0-16072 GCA_043768285.1 Saprospiraceae bacterium
GGTTTAGGAAACTGATTTTGAATGATTTTTGTTTTTTTTGAAAAAAAACAAAAATCATTCAAAATCAGTTTCCTAAACCGCCGTTTGACAATATCAGTAGTATCTTATACTTTAACACAAAAGTATATTTTTTCTATGTAAACTAAGTATTATCAGCCCCCCTCAGTATTTTAAGCAAAAAAAATAAGGCTTAGAGTGCTATTGCACCCTAAGCCTTTTATAATAGATGAACTATTGTAGAATTATTTCAATTCGATAGTAGCACCCGCGCCTTCCAACACAGTTTTGATGTTGTTAGCATCTTCTTTGTTAGCACCAGCCTTAACAGTAGCAGGAGCGCCATCAACTAAGTCTTTCGCTTCTTTCAAGCCTAAGCCCAAAAGGTTTTTAACTTCTTTGATAACGTTCAACTTGTTAGCACCAGCAGACTGAAGAATTACATCGAATTCAGTCTTTTCGACAACTACCTCAGCAGCAGCAGCAGGACCAGCAGCAACTGCTACCGCAGCAGCAGCCGGCTCAATGCCATAATCGCTTTTCAAAACGCCAGCCAATTCGTTTACTTCTTTGACTGTAAGGTTTACTAATTGTTCAGCTAAAGCTTTGATATCAGCCATTTTATTTTAAATTTAATAGATTTACAAAAAAAAATTGTTAAAAAAATTTATGCGCCACGCTCTTCAAGTGCTTTTACCAAACCAGCAATCGTATTGCTGCTTGATTTGAGGGCACTGATAACGTTTTTCGCAGGAGATTGAAGCAACCCGATAACCTCGCCAATAAGTTCTTCGCGTGATTTGAGTTTTTTCAACGTATCGAGTTGGTCTTCGCCAATAAATACCGCCGAATCAATATAAGCACCTTTGAAAGCTGGAAGTTCAGTATAGTTAGCCTTTCTGAAATCTTCAATCAAGCTCGCTGGCATTTTTTGATTGTGCGAAAATAATATCGCCGTTTGACCTTTAAACGCTTTGAATAAGCCTTCATAATTTTTTGACGGATCCACTTCTTTTAAAAGTTTCAATGCCAATTTATTTTTGACGACTTTCATCTCTACGCCATTCTCGAAACACTTACGACGGAATTTGTTGGTCAAGCCAACTGTCATTTTGGTAGGGTCTGTCAGATATAAGAACGGAAACTCATCGAGTTTGATACGTAAATCTTCTAAAGCCTCGCCTTTTTGTTCTCTTGTCATGTTTTTATCGAGAAATTATCTAATGCACAATGAATAATGGATAATGGACAATGAGTAATGGACAATGAATAATGGACAATGAATAATGGATAATTTTTCATACCGAATTATTATCAACTATACATTATCAACTATATATTATCAATTATACATTATCAACTATACACCATCAATTATACACTATAAAGATTATTTAATACTTTTTGGATCTACTTTGATGCCCGGAGACATCGTACTGGCGATTGTGAGTGACTTCATGTAAGTGCCTTTTGCTGTTGATGGTTTCATTTTCAACAAGGTTTGTAGCAATTCGTTAGCATTTTCAAGCAATTGACTTGGCTCGAAACTGATACGACCTACACCTGCGTGGATGATACCTGTTTTATCAACACGGAAGGCAATTTTACCTTTTTTCACTTCACTTACTGCGTCTGCAAGGTTAGCTGTTACCGTACCCGTTTTAGGGTTTGGCATCAAACCACGCGGACCCAAAATACGCGCCACTTTACCCAATTGAGCCATAACGTTTGGTGATGCGATGATAACATCAACGTCTAACCAACCGCCTTGGATTTTTTGGATATACTCTTCGAGACCAAAGAAGTCTGCGCCCGCGCCGAGTGCTTCGGTTTCTTTGTCAGGTGTACTCATCACTAACACGCGCTTAGTTTTACCCGTGCCATGAGGGAGAGACACCGTACCACGCAAGGCTTGATCAGCTTTACGCGGGTCAACGCCCAGACACACGTGAATATCCACAGATGCATCAAATTTAGCGATATTGACATCTTTCACCAAAGCCATTGCTTCGGACAATGAGTGGAGCTTGTTGCGGTCAACTTTCTTGTCAACGGCGGCTCTTTTTTTACCAGCACCTTTTAATCTGGGTGCATGGTTTCTTTTCCCAGAATTTCCTTCTGTTGCCATGTAGGAATGATTTTGAAAAGTTAGGTAATAACGCTCCGAAATTCTTTAAGGTCGGAACTCCCTACTTGATTTATGAATAATAGTTATTGATTTATTATTTATGAAGTAAAAAACACTTCATACCTCGTTAATCAGTAATATGTATTCAAAATCATAGATTAATCTTATCGTTTTAAAAATATTGATGATTGGTATATGGTTTATGCGTAAATAATACTTCATAAATCATAAATCTAAAATCAGTATTCATAAATCAATAGACTACGCCCAAGGTGCATTGCCATCAATGGTAATACCCATACTGCGTGCTGTACCAGCCACCATTTTCATGGCAGATTCGACAGTGAAACAGTTTAAGTCAGGCATTTTGTTCTCCGCGATTGCTTGTACTTGCGCCCAAGTTACATTGCCTATTTTCTTACGGTTGGGTTCAGCCGAGCCACCTTTTTTGGTTTTAGCACCTTTTGTGGTAGTCGTCTTAGCCAATTCAGCAAGTTGTGACGCTACTGGAACCGTTTTGATGACGAAATCGAAAGATTTGTCTTTATAGACAGAAATAACAACGGGTAAAGTTTTGCCCGCTTGCTCTTGCGTTTGGGCATTAAATCGCTTACAGAACTCCATGATATTCACGCCTTTAGAACCTAATGCAGGTCCGATAGGTGGTGCTGGATTTGCCGCACCGCCCTTCACTTGGAGCTTGATGTAAACATCTACTTCTTTTGCCATTGTAAAATGTTAAAAGTTTTAATTGGTAAAACAACTTTTGGTGGAAGCTAAAAGCCTTTTACCTATATATTAAAGCGTAACAGCCAAATTTGTGTACTTATGATAGCGTGTTTAATTCTACTTTGGCATTTTAATAATTTAAAAAACCCAAGAAGGTTTTTGGTTTTCTATGTATAAAAAATTAGAAATTTTTTATACATAGAAAATCAAAAACAGCCCCCCTATCATGTCAAGCATGAAAAACGACTCTTAGTTTTCTTAGAGTGTCAAAGTAGAATTAAGTAGAAAAGATTATTTAAGGTAGTCTTTTCACTAAAAGCGGCGCAAAGATAGGAAGTTTTGTGGAGTTAGACAAGTTTTTATGTGCTTTTATGGAAAATATTGTTTTTTAGGTAAAAATATTTGTAATCAAGCTGAAAGCATGACTGATGCGTGGTTATTCCTTTTTATGGATATACCAAGCCCATGATATAAACACAAACTGAAACGGCAAACGGACTAAGGCGATTTGGTGCGTGCCAACGGCAGGATTTTCCCTGAAGATATCTATAATGTGCAAAGGCAAAAATGCCACCATCATATATAAAATGCCCACAGTACCCCATGCCCGATATTGAGGGATAAATACTGCCAGCCCGACAATGACTTCTGCAACACCAACCACATAATTGAGGGTTTCTTTGGATAAAAAATCTGGAAAAAAAGGAAAATACATGGCTGGTTTTAAGAAGTGATTGACACCGCCAAAAATCATGAATGCGCCAAATAGAAAGGTTGAAATTAGTTTTACAGTTTTCATTTTCAATAAATTTTATAAGCAATTATATATCGTCCGCATAATACAACCATTCGATGATATTACCATTATTAAACCCAGTTTTTGAAACTAAATTCAACGGTAATAATAGATATTGCACCCATTGGCAATATATAAAGGTTCGCTATCCGCCTAAAACAAAGCGTTTTTTTATTAAAAATGGCAAAAATACTGAGGGGGTACAAAGCCCGCAAATGCTTGATTATTCATAGCTTTGCAAAAAAAATATGTCCGTCATTATCATTTTTAACAACAAAGACCCCAAACCTTGGGCGCAATATCTAAAGCAAAAATTGCCCGATACGCCCATTTTCGTATATCCCGAAGTCGAAAATCGGGAAACTGTAACCTTTGCAGTGTGTTGGAAAGCGGATAAAAATGTGTTGCAAAATTTCCCCAATCTCACCGTCATTCAGTCGGTTGGTGCTTCAATTGACCATATTACCCGCAACCAAATGTTGCACGCCAATCAAATTGTCACCCGCATTGTGGATGATAATTTATCGAACGATATGTGGGAGTTTGTATTGGCAGCAGTTATGTCGAACCTCAAAAAATTACCTTTGTATGGAGGTCAAAAAGAGCAAAAAAAATGGCAACAAACAGATTATGGCTTAATCAAAAAAACGACAGTTTCCATCTTAGGGCTTGGTCAAATTGGGTCATTGGTAGCTGAAAAATTTGCCTCTTTGGGGTTTGTGGTAAAAGGCTGGTCAAGGTCTCCTAAAAACATACCCAACGTTGCATGTTTTGCAGGTGAAAACGAGCTTAACTCTTTTTTAAACGACACCGATTTTTTAGTCAATATCCTCCCACTAACGATGGCTACCGAAAACCTTATCAATAAAAACGTGCTACTAAAGCTAAAAAAGGGTGGTTTTTTGATAAACGTGGGTAGAGGCGAGCATTTGGTAGAGCAAGATTTAATCGAAATTTTGGATGAAAATCATCTATCAGGCGCATTGTTAGATGTATTCAGAATAGAACCTTTGCCACCCGACCATGCCTTCTGGACGCACCCTAAAATCCAGATTACACCACACGTAGCGAGTCTAACAAACGTGGATGCAGCAACGACACTCATTGCTGAAAATTATAAAAATCATGTATCAAAAAAGCCTTTGCGACACGTTGTATCGCTTGAAAAAGAGTATTGAAAAAGATGAAATACTGAGGGGGCAAACTATGGGTTTATACAATTCTTATCCTCAATTCTCCCTTTAAAATCATATTGATTAAACAAAGACACATCGGCATTAACCCCTAAATTAAAACTTTCTACTTCTACAATTTTACCATTTTTCAATTGAAAACCCTTGACCATATCGTATTGTTGGGAAGGCAAATACAGCGTTTTAAGCGGATTAGTCGCTGTCAAAACCGATAAACAAAGATTTCTTGAGCCAATGCGGTGATTGGTTATGCCTGATTTGCTATCCAAAAGCACCAACTGGTTGTTTTCGACACGCCCTATTTTCAAGATGCCGCCAATATGGGGAGTTTGTATCCAAGCAATTTCTATTGTTCCATCATTATCCAAATCGTCAATAGCCGCAATATTCAACCACCGGCTGGGTGAGCCGATATAACCACTCGTCAAATGCGGTTGCAATTTATCGTCTATAATTTTATAAACAGCCACACTGCCGCCACCGGTTACGCTGGATTGTATGGTAATAAACTCCAATGCACCGTCTTTATCCACATCTGCCAAACGGGGTTGGAGGTCTTCAAAAACATAATTATCCTCTAATTTGTAGGCGTATTCTTTACCTTTTACCGTCACCAACAAACCGCCGCCTTCTATTTGGTCGCCCAAAATGCCATGTGGGTAGCGGGTAGTCGGGTGCGTATAGCGAGCCGTTACTTGCTTGACATCATCTTTAGCGATTAAGTTTTCGGGCAGATATGTGTAGGTATTTGTCGTAGGTATTTCTACTTCTGGTTGCTTTTTAATGGGTTGTATCTTGGTGCAACTGCTGAAAAAGTGCATTATAACAATAAACAGAATTAAATTTTTCATGTAAAATTTTATTATAAGGAACGTGAAATAAATAAAAGCACATTTTATAATCCTGAAAGGATTGAACATGAATAGAATCATAACAACGCGATTTTCCCAACTCCGAAGGAGTTAAACATGAATAATACCGCAATTCATGTTCAACTCCTTCGGAGTTACGGAAAATGTGCTTTTATTTATTTCGCGTTCCTAAAGAAGAAAATACTGAGGGGGGTATCTATTATTGTCACCCTATTTTACCTTCAAAATCCTATCCGTTCTGAAAAAAGAACTGTCTTTATTCCAATACCACTGCTTGGTTTTAGGCATTAAAACACTTTTCATACGGCTATAATCATCAAGGTAAATATACTCGCCATTGGTGGTCTTGTCTTTTACGTAAAATTGATACCCCCTCAGTATAAACGATTGATTATCAATGAAAAAATGCCACGTTTCATTTTCAGTAATGGGTTGATATTGAATGGTCAGCTTATAGCAGGACGAGCCATTAAAAGTCTCGATTGTATAATCTTTGGAGAGTAAGCTGATATCATTTTGCAATCGCATAGGCAACAGCAAAAGGTATTCGTAAACCTCTCTCATATATTGCGTTCTGGTTTGTGTGAGGTCATATTTTTTAATATTGGCTTCAGATATTGTAGATGAGCCGTTGAATATAACGTCAAAATTATTACCTCTAAAACCTTGTGAATAGTTCAAAGTATCTGTTTTGACTTGATAAGCAAAATGTTTTTTAGGCACATTCAAGGCGATGGTGAAAAACCTATCCGCTTGTTTTTCCCTAACGATGCTCATATCAAACTCGGCATTTAGCTTTTGCCAACGCCCACGAGGGTCATGTATTTTAATGGTTTTTTGTAAAATTTGATAGGCAGTTTGCTGCGCTTGAGCTATTGTTGAATAGGATATTACAAGAAAAAGGAGTAGTTTTCTCAACATTTTTTACTGTTTTTAATAAAAAACATAAAATTACCAATACTTCGGATATTTAGCTTCTCTCGTCATATTATTATACACCAAAGCTGTTGCCACCACTATCAAAGCCCCTATTACAGTCGGAAAAAAGAGAAATGACCACTGGCTTTTTAAAACGAAAATAATCACAGGATTTGACCCTGCGGGTGGGTGTGCGGTGCGGGTGTACATCATCGCCATTATCGCAAATCCAACAGCCAACGCCATTGACCACCATTCAGTTGAGACACAATGATAGAAAAATAGCCCAATCAAAGACGATAAAAAATGCCCCAATATAGCGTTGCGAGGTTGCGAAAATGGCACATCTGGAAAGCCAAACATCAAAACGCAAGATGCGCCAAATGACCCCAACAACAAAATGCGTTCTGTGGTGGCAGAAAGATAACCCAATGTGGCTATGGCTAAAAGCCCCCCTAATCCTGCAAAAATAATGGCTTTTGAGCCATAAGAAGGCGGTAGTTTTTGCCCATCACCTTTCATTTTTTCTATTAAATTTTTCATCAATTGCGTTTATAATTTTTCTCAAAAACTGCCCAATTCGTGCTTTTACAAGCATCATTACCAAAAAACGCTATCATTTTTTCAAAATCTGCGGCTTAAACTGTTTTTCAATGAAAAATCCTCTCAATATTGTGGAAATACTGAGGGGGTAATAGTTCAGCAAATATCTTAACAAATTATCACAAAACTGTATCAAATCTTTGATTTCTACGGCGCAGCTACTTTGTAATTAACCATATATGCACACTTTTTTTTCATAAAAAAAGCATTATGTTTGTGAAAAAAATAGCCAATATGACAACGCCAACGCCATCTCTAAAAAAAGCCTTATCCTCTGTCCATCTTTGGTCAATAGCCGTCGGTTTGGTTATATCGGGTGAGTATTTTGGGTGGAATTATGGCTGGGGCGTAGCGGGTACAGTTGGTATGTTGATTGCCACGCTTTTGGTTACTGTTTTATACATCACTTTTGTTTTTAGTTTTACCGAACTTACCACGTCTATACCCAATGCAGGAGGACCTTTCACCTACGCCCACAAAGCACTTGGACCACTCGGTGGTTTGATAGCGGGTTATGCCACTTTGATAGAGTTTTTATTTGCTACACCCGCTATTGCTTATGCTTTGGGCAGTTATTTGCATTTTTTATACCCCTCAATTGATGTTGTTTTATCGGCTATTGGGTGCTATGTTTTGTTTACTTTTATCAACTTATTGGGCGTTAAGGAGTCAGCAATTTTTACCTTAGTTATCACCTTATTGGCGGTTTTGGAGTTATTGGTTTTTATGGGCATTGTCGCACCGCATTTTCAATTGAAAAATTTCATGCACGACCCTATGCCTTTTGGTTGGGGTGGCGTGTTTGCCGCTTTGCCATTTGCTATTTGGTTTTATTTAGCCATTGAAGGCGTGGCAATGGTGGCAGAAGAAGCAAAAGACCCTCAACGCACCATTCCCAGAGGCTATATTTCGGGTATTTTAACGTTGGTTTTATTGGCATTAGGTGTTATGGTTTTTGCAGGTGGTATTACGGATTGGAGAAATTTATCTACCATAGATTATCCCTTACCCGAGTCCATTGGCATTGTATTGGGCAAAGACAATAGTTGGACTAAAATATTTGCCAGCATTGGTTTGTTTGGCTTGGTGGCTTCATTTCACAGTATTATTTTGAGCTATTCCAGAATGATTTTTTCATTGGCACGGGCAAACTATTTACCTGTGTTTTTATCAAAATTACATCCTCGTTTTCAAACACCTTATTGGGCATTATTGATGGGTGGTGTAGTCGGTATTGTCGCTATTTTATCGGGGAAAACGGATAAATTGATTATTTTATCGGTCTTGGGTGCGGTTGTCATGTACATTGTGAGTATGGTGAGTTTGTTTATTTTACTTAAAAAAGAGCCTTTATTGGAACGCCCTTTTGTTGCACCATGTTATCCTTATTTTCCGATGATTGCTTTGTTGCTTTCCATAGTTTGTCTGATTTCTATTGTGTATTATAATGGGCTTTTGAGCCTTATTTTCTTTGGACTTATGGGATTTTTGATGCTTTTGTTTGTAGTTTTAGGGAAGTATAAATTTCTTGACAAAGGTTTAGTAAACTGAAAATTATTTTTTTTGAAAAAAAATAATTTTCAGTTTACTAAACCTTTGCACGAAACATTTTTACGCTTTTTCAAAAATCCTTTCAACACTAATGATTTTTAATCAAAAAAAGGTCAAAATACTGAGGGGGCATCTAAATCTTTAGCATCCTTAAAAATCCATAGCATCCTAATTCAAATAAAAAAAATGTCCTACCACTGCACCATAAAAAACCACCGATACGTTTTTAACGATTTAAAAACCGTACTCGCCAAAGCCACTCCTTTCAGAACGGGCGATACCTTAGCGGGTTTGACTGCCCAGAGCTACGAAGAACGCATAGCCGCCCAAATCGCCTTAGCCGATATTCCCTTGAAAACCTTTTTAACAGAAGCGGTTATACCTTATGAAACAGATGCCATTACCCGCTTAATCATTGATAGCCACGATGCCCCCGCTTTTTCACCCATATCTCATTTTACCGTAGGCGATTTGAGAAATTGGTTGCTAACAGATGAAGCCGATACCTCCACTTTACAAGCCCTCCAATATGCTTTTACACCCGAAATGATAGCCGCAGTCTCCAAATTAATGCGTAATCAAGACTTAATTTATGTGGCTCAAAAATGCGAAGTGATTACCCGTTTTAGAAATACATTGGGTTTAAGAGGGCGATTATCCACTCGTTTACAGCCCAATCACCCGACAGATGATGCTAAAGGTATAGCTGCCAGCATTATTGATGGGCTTTTGTATGGCAGTGGCGATGCCGTCATTGGCATAAACCCCGCTACGGATAGCCCTGCGGCTGTGGCAACGCTTTTGAATATGTTGGATGGTTTAATTGAAAAATTTAACATCCCTACACAATCGTGTATTTTAGCCCACGTAACGACAACGCTTCAATTGATTAACCAAAATGCGCCCGTTGATTTGGTTTTTCAATCCATTGGCGGTACTGAAAAAACGAATAACAGTTTTGGCATTTCCCTGTCTTTGCTCGATGAAGCATACAATGCGGCTTTGAGTTTAAAAAGGGGGACGGTTGGGCAAAATGTGATGTATTTTGAAACAGGTCAAGGCTCGTCTTTGTCTGCCAATGCCCACGAAGGCGTTGACCAACAAACCTGTGAAGCACGGGCGTATGCCGTTGCTCGAAAATACAAACCACATTTGGTAAATTCCGTTGTTGGTTTTATTGGACCTGAATATTTATACGATGGCAAACAGATAATCAGAGCGGCTTTGGAAGACCATTTTTGCGGAAAACTCTTAGGTTTACCAATGGGTATGGACATTTGCTACACCAACCACGCCGAAGCTGACCAAGATGATATGGATAATTTGCTCACGCTTTTGGGTGTGGCGGGTTGCAATTTCATCATGGGCGTTCCGGGTGCGGATGATATTATGCTGAATTATCAATCCACGTCGTTTCACGATGCTTTGTATATACGAAAGGTTTTAAATAAAAAATGCTCGCCCGAATTTGAACAGTGGTTGGTACATCAAGGGATTATGGATGAAAAGGGGGATAGATTGACGGTTCGAGGTAATCATCTTTTATTGACTGAAATATAAGATTAACAAATTTGACCCGTGATAAACCTATGAAGATTTCGTAGAGACGTTGCACTGCAACGTCTTGTGTTTAGTCCTTTTTGTTAATTTTTTGCCCGAAATAAGACGTTGCACTGCAACGTCTCTACGAAATCCCAATTGATTTAATTATCTGAAAATCAATGAGTTAGTATTAATAAGAACAAAAATGAACGATTTACAACCTAAAGACAACCTTATTGCACAAGACAATTGGCAATCCTTAAAAACCTTCACCGCCGCCCGAATTGCGTTGGGCAGCACAGGTGTTGCTATGCCATTAAAAGAAGTTTTAGACTTCAAATTAGCCCATGCTCATGCACGAGATGCTGTTTATTCTCTGTTAAATGAAACGGATTTGGTGGCGGATTTAGAAGCGTTTCAATTGCCTATTTATTCGCTAAACAGCAAAGCCAGTTCCCGCCACGCGTATTTGCAAAGACCCGATTTTGGCAGGCAATTAAATGAAATATCTAAAAAACAATTAGAAAATGCCAATACTGCCCCCGCAGATGTGGCTTTTATCATAGCCGAGGGTTTATCTGCAACAGCTATAAATAACCATGCAAACCCTTTATTACAGGTTTTAATACCCTTACTTCAACAGGCGGGTTTTTCAATAGCCCCCTTCAGTATTGTGCATCAAGGGCGGGTTGCTATTGCCGATGAAATAGGTTTTTTATTGGAAGCACAATTATCCGTTATCTTGATAGGTGAGAGACCCGGCTTATCTTCGCCCGATAGCATGGGAGCGTATTTAACCTATAATCCGATGGTGGGTTTAACGGATGAAAGTAGAAATTGTGTGTCCAATATCCGACCTGAAGGTTTGGGGTATCAAGCGGCAGCTGAAAAGATATTTTACTTGATAAATGAGGCTTTTCGTTTGCAATATAGTGGTGTGGCGTTGAAAGATAATACTGGGCTTTTGGGTATATAAAGCTAAAACAAATAAATCCTTAGGAACGAGACAGGAATAAATTAATACCTATTTGTTCCCATACTTCAAAATGCTTTTCTACTTTTACCTTAAAATAAAATATATGATAAAACGCATCGTCAAACTAACATTCCAACAAGATAAAATAGAGGATTTTAAAACGATTTTTGAGCAATCGAAGAACCTGATTCGGCAAAGGGTCGGTTGTAGTCATGTGGAGTTATTACAGGATATTGCCAAACCGAACGTTTTTTTCACCCTTAGTTATTGGGAAAGTAAAGCGGATTTGGAGGCATACCGTCAGTCAGAATTATTTGAAACCACTTGGGCAAAAACCAAAGTTTTATTTTCCGACAAACCCGCCGCTTGGTCAGTCATCGTTGTTTCTATTCCTGATAGTATGTAAAATCAACCATTATGAACCAACTTATCGGACATTTTCATCCGCTTATTGTGCATTTGCCCATCGGTATATTGCTATTAGCTATTATTTTCACCTTTTTAGCACAAAAAGAACGGTATCAAGGCTTAAAAACTGCCGTACCGTTGAGTCTTTTATTGGGGGCATTTGCAGCTACAGCATCTTGCATTACAGGGTATTTGCTTTCTATTAGCGGCGATTATGAAGGTGAAACCGTGCAAAATCATCAATGGTTCGGTATTGCAACGGCAGTTTTGAGTTTTGTAGCTTATTTTGTTACCCGTTCAAATAAGGACATACCATATAGTTTTTTTTCAAAAATAATAATAGCGTCATTGGGCGTATTGCTTACAGCAACAGGGCATTTAGGTGGCAGCTTAACCCACGGTTCAGATTATTTATTCAATACAAAATCTAATCCGCTTAATGAAAAAAATGCAAATCAAGTACCCCCTCAGTATTCAGACAATACTATGGTCTATCAAGACATTATACAACTTATTTTAAGAGAAAAATGCGCCACTTGCCATAATGAAAGCAAGCAAAAAGGCAAATTACGCTTAGACCAAGCCGATTTTTTGAAAAAAGGAGGAGAACACGGAGCCATATTCGTGGCTGGCAGACCCGATGAAAGCGAGATGATAAAACGGCTGTTGTTGCCCTTAGACCATAAAGAGCATATGCCTCCCAAAGAAAAGCCTCAACTGACAGAAGAAGAAAAAACGCGCTTACGTTGGTGGATTGAACAAGGGGCAGATTTTCATAAAACGGTTAAAGATTATCCTAATTTCAATATAATTGCTGCTCAAAAATCTATTTTAAAATTTCCTCTCTTATCATATATACCTAATGTAAAAATAGAGCAACCCGATAAACAGGCAATAGAAACTTTGCAGAAAATGAACATTATAGCTTTACCTATTAGCAAAGATAACCCGTTGTTATCTATCAATTTTATCAATAATGCCGATATATATGCAGCAAAACCTTATATTCAAAAGCTATCAAAAAATATTATTTGGATGAAATTAGCAGATAGCACCGTTATGGATACTTCATTGACTATACTTTCAGGCATGGATAATTTAACGAAACTATATTTGGATAAAACTAAGGTAACAGATACAGGTATAAAGTCTCTTTCACATCTAAAAAATCTGATGTTTTTGAATATCGTAGGAACGAATGTAACAAAGGAAGGAATAAACTCTTTAGCAGTATTACCTAAATTAAAAAAGCTGTTTGTGTATCAAACAGCCATTACATCCACTGATGCAATATATCTAAAAACAGTATTACCCAATGTGGAAATAGATTTTGGCAACTATCAAGTACCTACTTTAAACAGCGATACGACTTTATTAATGCCGCCACCTAAGAAATGAACCCCCTCAGTATTTTTCTTATAAATTAGGGTCATGAGTGTTCAAATTAGTGATATTAGTATTTCAGTTTTGTACTAAATATCGCAATTTATCTACCATTTTACGCGCTTCGCGTGTGGCTACCATATTAACGACCCATGCTGGTATCCAACCGTTAGGGTCAGTCTTACCTGTATATTCCATGAAAATAGTGCCGTCATCTTTTTTCTCGAAGTAGAAACTTGTCCTTACCTTTTGCAAGCGGATAACATCTTTTTTCAAAGGGACGAGGTCTTCACTGACCGACTCAGCAAGCGTTTTATAGGCAGTAGTCGTTTTCCAGACCGTTAGTTTTGATACTACGTCGCGATCAGAAACACCCATAGGCATATCAAAGTAATAGTACTGTATAGATTGGTTAAAGGCTAATTCTTTCAAATCCCGTGCTTCAGTACAGCGTTCACTCAATATTTTGATGGTCGCAGGGTCGTCCATAATTTTTACTAATTTGTCGAAATCCCCTTTAAAACGGTCATTAATTTTAAATTCTTTTATGGGTGAGTCATCACATTCTCGAACATAGACTTTTAAAGTACCTCTTTCGTCGGCTTGTCTCCAAACGCTACAAGGTTCAGTGGTGTCGAATTGCGCAAAAGCAGAGCAAGAGAGGGTGATTGCAATGATTAAAAGACTATACAGTGTGTTTTTCATTAATTCGGTGTTTGTGATATGTGATTACAACTTGGATTTTGGGTAGAATAACCAGAACATCAGTTTGGTAATAATAGTTTCCGAAAATTGCACTTTTATTACATATTTAATAAACGCATATAGTTTGTACTTGGTTTTCATAGCAAGCAGTTTAACATATTATTAGACAAATTGGTGTGCAAATACCCTTATCATCTCACAGCCTTAGACAGTTCTTCTAAAAAAGCAGGTCTTGATTTAAAGCGTTCGCGTAAAGAATTGACCAAGGTTTTTAAATCATTTTGATGACTTGGAGGCAAATCTTTCAAAGGGCGCAGATGAGCACAAGCGCGAGCGTAGCCACTTCTATCCATTTTCATTTGCTTTAAAGCTTCTTCGGCTTGGCGTTGTACAATATCAAAAACATCATCGGGAAATTCTTTTATTATATAAGATAAAGCCTTTGGAAAATCAAAACCATAAAAATAAAATGAAGATGATTTAGTTTTTTCTTCTATAAGATTCAAAATATCCTCTAAATTTTCGTCGTTTTTCAGTATTTCTACATATAAATTCTGGTTATCATTCCTACACGATTTTATAAATTCAGTTTCTCGCTCCTGTGTCAATAAAGGGCGCACTATCAAAAAGTCGGTTAAAATTGATTTTCGGCTTGCATTTTTCAAGTAAACATAGATATATAAATCCTCATCGTAGTTTTCTACAACTTTGGGTCTCAAATATTCTACAAAGTTATTATTAGGGAAAGTTGTTAAGGCAGATTTAGCAGTTTGATGAAATTCGGTCCATTTATTTAATTCAAAATATTTCTCTAAAAGATGTTGCATAATATCAGGATTGACAGCTGCAATTTTTTCAGCATTTGCAATCCAAAATGCGTCATCTTGAATTGTTGTGGCATTAGCGAGTGTTAGATAAATCAGGTCCAATGTCAAACCACGTTCTTCGAGTTCTTTAATTAACCAATGTGCTAACTCTTGATTATTAGTTAATTCAATAAGATAATCTTCGAAGAATGATATTGATTCTGTTGCATTTTTCCTTTTTATCCACCTTTCTAAAACCAATAAAATACTGGCTTTTATATCATTTTCGTTAAAAATGGATGATTTCAGATGCTCATTTTGCTTTAATATCATTGACTCTAACTCATTGAGTGCCACTGTCTCAAAATCTTCGCCCATATAGTCAGATGTATCACTTTCAAATTCTAAACCCAGACAGCCTTCATACAGCCCAATAAAAAACTGTGTGGTCGTTAAAATTGAACCATTTTTAATATAACGGCTCGCATCTGCCTCAAAAGGCGTGAATATTGCTTCTATTTTTTCGTTAATCCAGTCTGTATATCCATCTCCTTCATCATAATAATCTTCATAACGCCCACGCCCTTTTGAATAAAAGTCATCGGGTTCAAGGGTTTCAATTTTAGATAATTTTTTAGATAAATTTTGCGCTGTTTTTTCTATCAAATCAGTCCCAGCAGTTGTTACTTGCTCAACTTTGGGTTTAGAATATACATAAAATTGTTGGCGCAATCGATCATCATTAGAGAATAATTGGCGTAAAAATACGGTTCTTGTTATTTCATCCTTTTTTAGGAAAAATTCATCATAGAAGTTAAAAGTTGGTAATATAGGCATACAACCTACTGTAATATCCAGAGCATCTGGTTCTATATCATTTTCATCCCCCTCATCTTCTTCGCTTTCGTAATTACCATCAATAATATTCAAGCCTACTGCGACAATATGCTTGCATATACCATCATAATCGTAAGGGCAGTCACAATGAGCCAATGGTTCACCTACTGGATTGTCCGTAATCGAGACTTCATAATCATCAGAGCCCAAAACAACAGCTGAGTAGGTATTCCCGGCTTTGATTAACTCATCAACATCATCATAATAACCTTGACCTTTTGAAAAGGATTGTGTGTTAGCAGCTTTTTTAAGCCATTCTTTAGTAATAGCCATAGTAAGTTATTTATTTTATGGTTTACAAATAGGTAGGATGTATAGGCAAACAAAAGTAAAAAAAAATGAAGCAAAATAAAAATTTGAGTATTTTTATTTCAATATTCTAAACAACACACCAACCCCTCAGTATTTTGACGCTTTGTAGCATTGTTCTTGAGAAAATGTAGCACGCTATTGACTACCCTATATTCTAAAACGACGAAGCCCCACACGTATTACGGTGCAGGGCTAAGTTAAATTGAGTTGGCAGTGACCTACTCTCCCACGTTCAGGGACGCAGTACCATCGGCGC
>JAYVKQ010000752.1:0-8640 GCA_043768285.1 Saprospiraceae bacterium
GAATAATGGGTTAAAAAGCCCCGTTAGGGCAGGGTTGATTGGTTCTAAACCCGAAGGGTTTTAATATGAATAACCCCGAATGAAATTCGGGGAAGATGCCAGAAGGTAACCGCTAATAACCCCGAATAGGGTTGAATGAGTGGTAAGTTTATTCAATCCTTTCAGGATTGGTGACCACATCGCAGCACCTTTCCCCCAATGCGGGGGTTATTCATATTAAAACCCTTCGGGTTTAGAACCAATCAACTCTGCCCTAACGGGGCTTTTTGACCCATTATTCGCATGATGAGTAATATATTATAAAAATTTCTCTTTAATTGCAATTAATGTATGGATGCCTTTTAACCCTCCTTACTAATTCTACTTTGGCACTCTGATTATTTAAGAAAAATCAAAAACAGCCTCTCGCTCTGCCAAGCATGAAAAACAAATTTTAGTTTTCTTAGAGTGCCAAAGTAGAATTAATAGAAGTGTATAAAAAAAGTAAACCTATAAGATTGTTGTATAATCTTATAGGTTTACTTTTTGTGCTGAAAAATATGATGGCGCAATTGTGGCACATCAAGCCAACGGCATGACTGAGGGGGTAAGCGTGATTAGATTTACTAAACCTTTGACTTGTCTATAAATTAAGCGATTTCGCCTGTACCAACAACAGTATTATCCTTTTTGAAAATAGCATATATCTCAATGCCAAGCCCTAAAAGTATCAAAAAGGGGGCAACAACAATGCGCATTGGGCTATAAATGATGCTTTCATCCCATACATCTGGCGAAGGCATAGCACCACCTGCCATACATAAATAGCCTACGGCAATAACACCCAAGCCGATCAACATCCATATATAATTGGCGCGACCAAAAACTAAGGTATCATTTTTTATAATGCGTTGTTTTGTAACGTTAGGTCGTTGCGCAGGGGCAACTGGTGCAGTAGATTTTTGAGTGGGCTGCACTGGTTTTTGCAGCTTATTCGGCTTTGCCATATTTACAAAATTAAGTTTATTTTTTAATGAAAAATTTATGATACGGACTCAATGTGGTTAAATGCCTCGTTAGAGGTGTAATATTGGTAAGAAAGTCACCCCCTCAGTATTTAGGAGGGGCGTAGCCCTGACATTGGTTTATATTACAGTGCTACGCTCCTTTTCGGTTTATCTTATTAGCATTGTTACCAATATTGTACCTCTAACGAGGCTTTTTAACCAAATTATTACCCTTTTTAATACAAATCATCAAGGCGTAAACGGAGGTATTTTTTGACCACATAATAGGTACTAAGCCAACTAATAAAAATACCTAAAAGCACCAACCCCACAATACTGCCCAAAAATACGGGATTTTTCAATAATTGATTGAGTTCGGGCGTGTTTTTTTGAATAAAATACCACAAACCCGCCACCATGCCTATCGCAACTAAGGCACTGATGATACCATTGAATATACCTTTTCGGATATATGGGCGGCTAATAAATGACCACGACGCGCCCACGAGTTCCATATTTTTAATAATAAATCTATCTGAAAACAAGTTGAGTTTGATGATATTATGAATGAGTGTCATAGCCACAATGATTAATAATAACGCCAAACACAGAGAGAAATAGGCTAATTTTTCTAAAACAGTCGTCACATTGCCAATCACGCCTTCATCCATATAGACATTACTGACTGCCAAGTTTTCTATCAAACGGCTGCGAATTGCCTCTACACTGTCTTTATTCAAACGGTCTGATTTTAGGCTGACGGAATAATGGTCGTAAAAGTGCATGGGCATTTCATCGTTGATTAGTTTGCCTTCTTTATCGTCCAATTGTTCTTTCATAAAATCGGCAGCTTCTTCTTTTGTAATAAAGCGCGCTTTGCCTTCATGCACAAAATCTGCTGATGGTAATTCTATGCGTAAAGTCTCCAATGCTGCCGAATCTGCCCCTTCTTTCAATTCTACCATCATTGTCAGATTGTCGCGCATCGAGGCAGTCTCTTGATGGAGGTATGACAAAGTTGTTCCAAATAGAGCCAATAAAAAGAGCACTAAGGCAACACTGATGATGGAATAAAAATAGTTAATTCTTCTTTTTTTCATAAGTTGTTAAACACACTATTGGTTTTTCAAGATATTGTCACAATGCTTGCACAGACGTATAGGGTACTCAAACATCGGGCATTTGCTTGTCGCTTGCAAAAGTAGTTGTTTTTTAAAAATTTTGGGTTAATTTGGGTTAAATGTGGTTAATTTATTATTAGGGCGTATATTTGGCGGAAAAATTATAAAAAATGGAACGTAGAACCATCTTAAAAAGCCTTCCCGCTTTATCTTTTTTAAATGCTAATAATACAACGCCAGCCGAAGCGATGCAAAAAAGAATTGTTAAACCCAAACGCCTTAACTTAGGTGATACTTTGGGCTTGATTGCCCCTGCTGGTCCTGTCAGCGATGAAACTGTGGAAAAGGCAGTACGCAATCTTACGGATTTAGGTTTCAAAGTAAAATTAGGAAAAAACCTGCGGGCGCAAAATGGCTATTTGGCGGGTAGTGATGCCCAACGCCTTGAAGATTTTCATTGGTCTTTTTCGGATAGAGAAGTGAATGCCGTGTGGTGTATTCGGGGGGGCTATGGGGCAACGCGCGTTTTGCCCAATGTTGATTTTTCAATTATTAAAAAAAATCCTAAAATTTTTATTGGTTACTCCGATATTACGGCATATCATACGGCTATTTTTCAAAAAACGGGCTTAGTAACATTTCATGGTCCCGTGGGTGCATCGGATTATACGAACTATACCAAACCTTATGTGTGGGATATATTGACCAAACCGACCCCTCAGTATGTGTTGAAAAATGCGGATGAAAATTTGAAAAATCCCTCTAATTTATTCAAACTTGAAGTGATAAAAGCGGGTATGGTACAAGGCAAACTAATAGGTGGTAATCTGACTCTACTTTCCGCCATGTGTGGTACGCCCTTCGCTTTGAAAAGCGTGAAAGGCAAAATTCTTTTTCTGGAAGATATTGAAGAACGCCCTTATCGCGTGGATAGGATGCTCACGCAACTGATGCAAAGTGTGGATTTGAGCCAAGCGGCGGGTATTGCCTTAGGTATATTTGAGGGCTGCAATCCGAAAGAAGGGGAACAGTCGTTGTCGTTGATTGAGTGCATCAAGGATAGATTAGGGCAGTTGAATATGCCAATTATATATGGTCTCTCTATTGGGCATATTAAAAATCAATATACGTTACCAATTGGTATTGAAGCGGTTTTAAATACTGAGGGGGGGACGATTACACTTATGGAAAGTGCTGTGTTATAGAAAAAGTAAAAATCAGTTGTAAGGTAAGAGCAATTGGTTTCGGAAACAGGTTTTGATAGATTTTAGTTGATTTTGAAATTTTTTTAAAAACATCAAAATCAACTAAAAATCTATCAAAACCTGTTTCCGAAACCGCATTTAAAAACAATTTATTATCAATTTTTCTCCTTTCTGTTCGTTTTATAACGCCCCCACGAAAAGCCAAATTTCAGGTTTAACTGACCATATAAACCAGAGAAATCAGCATCTTTATAACGGGCGAAATTAGTATCAGAAACAATGCGATAGCCGATTTGCCCATCAATATGACACCAGCGCGTTACGTTAAATTCTAAACCACCCGAAGGGTGAAATGTATATACCCTATCTTCTTCGCCTTCATTAGCAAGCCTTAATTTGCCACTACCTATGCCTACATTAAAAATAGGATGTAAGGCGCGATATGCCAAAGGTGTGTACCCAATGTTAAAATTACGTGAGCGCAAGTTGAAATTGTTGGTAGCACTGAGCGGCTTGGCAGTCATGGTGTAGTGTGAATATCCGATGGTAAGACGCTTACCAAACTCTAAATTCCACATCGTGCCACCGTAGCCCGAATAGTTTTCGTTAAAGTTGCTAACGTTGTTTACCCAGCCGCCCCACGCGCCGCTAAACCCCCAACCTGTATCGCCCATAAGGGTTTCTTCGCGTTGTGCAAAAATGCTTGTTCCTAATAATGTTAAAGCGATAATTCCAATAATCTTTTTCATAGACATAAAGTTTAATGATGAGCCAATACTTATTTTTTCTTATTTAAAGATAGGACATGGATATAACACAATACCCCTATTTAAAATTCATTTATTTTTAATCTTCACTTTTTTTTAACAATAACAAAAAAATCCCTTTTTACCGAAGCAAAAAGGGATTTTTTTATAATACTACAATATTGGTACTATATCGTAGGATCTGCTGGCGTATTGCCTTGATTATTGTCGCGCTCAGTAGTAGGATAGGGATAAAAATTACGATTGCGCTCAAAATTGGTATCCAATGGACCTAAGCGACCAAAACGACGACTATCATCTAATTTTAAGCCTGACATATATAATTCGATGCAGCGTTGTTTATAAATTTCCTCTAATATGGCAGCTTGTATTGAAGCACCGCTATACGCTGCCAATTTAGCCGTTACACTGAGGGGGTCAGTTGCTTTTGTGCGAATTTTATTCAATTCTGTCACTGCTTCAGTCAATTTGTTTTGACGCGCTAAAACCTCCGCTCTGATAAGTGTCATTTCGCTTGGCAAATACAAGGGAATAGCATCGAGGTCACTTTTGAAAAATCCTGTTGTTTTACTTAGTGTAGTGCCGCCGAGATAAAAGGGAGTTCTGCCATCGGTAGCTTCGGGTGCTAAAACGCCTGTAAGTCCAAAATTTGCAATACCCCCTACCACGTTATTACTCACTAAGCCAGAACGAAATACGGGGTTTGGATTGACTGCATCAAATTTGAATGAAGAAATTATAGTTGGGCTGACAGCACCAGCCGCAGCAAAAGCATCATCTAATTTGCCATTCATTAGGCTGAAACGGGCTATTAACGCTTGTATCGCATTTGCCAAGTTAATATCAGTTCCCACTTTTGCATTAAAAGTTGCGGAAGGTGCATTGGCTTTTACGATACCCTCCGCTTGTTTCAAAATAGCAATAGCTTCGTCGAATGCCGCCGTACGCGCTTTAAATGATGGGCGTTTGCCATCAATATATGCCGAAGAAGAAACAACCTCAGTGGGTATTTGCTCCCAAAACTGGCATAAAGTGCCAATTGCTAATGCTTTAAAAAACAGACCATACCCTTCAACACCTGAGCGAGTACCCGCGTCGCCAATAATATTGGCATTATCAATTAGTTGTTGCGCATAAGCTTTGGTTAAGTTACAACTTGTCCAAATACTTGTCATGGTTCCATTCGCACCATTGAGAGAGCCTTTTCCCGCTTCTAAAGCTGCCAAGGCTGCATTACCTGTATTTAAAACAGTTAACTCTTTGGTAGATAAACCATTACATATAATAGAACTATACAATGCACTTGTCCCACCTACCGACCACTCGCGGCGGATACCTACTGCCAAACCCATTAATCCATCTGGGGATTTCAATACTTCAGTTTTGGTGGCAGCATTTGGGTTTAAATACTCTTTCGTACAGCTACTGGGTACAAAGAGTATAACCATTAATATTAATGAATATATTATATTAATAAATCTCATTTTTTTAAATTTTAATTATTAAAACATATTTGATTAAGTATATTCAGGTGTTACAATCATATGGAGCAATTCGCTTGTATATATGAGCATTAAAACCATGAAAATACTGAGGGGGTATTAAAATTTAACACCCAAACGCAACATAAATGTACGTGGAATGGGTACTGCACCAAAATCATCGCCCCGTACTCTATCACTCTGACCTGCCGAGTTTGCTTCGGGGTCAAAGCCTTGATATTTATCGAATGAATAAAGATTGCGCCCAATTAGACTAATATTGACATTTTCACAAAAGCCTTTTACTTTACCTAAATCGTAGGTCAAAGCCAATTCGCGTACCTTTACAAATGAGCCATCTTCGATATGTTCCTCTTGAATTCGCCCACCGTTGATACCGCCAGCAACCGAAGCAACTGTTCCACGCGGTACTGTACCTGCTATCTCTTGCTCTGCTAATGGACCCCAGCCCACATTGTTTGAAGTAATACGGTTCCAATTATAGACATTTACGCCTTGTACAGCATCAAAAAGAACATATAATGACACGCTTTTATAGGATAAATTTGTATTGAAAGACCCTGTCCATTTTGGATTTGGATTGCCAATAACCTTACGTAACTCAGTGCTACCTACACCAGCCGTTTTGGGTTGACCATCAGTACCTCTATCGGCTGTACCTTTCGTAACAGTTGTCTGTACACCTCTTTCGGGTTGGAACAAGCCTTGTGTCGTTTTTAAGAAATCGCCCGTATTGTTACGTGCATAATAAGTACCATAGAAAGAACCAAATGGAGAACCCGTAACAACAGCTTGGGGACCACCAGGGCGCAAGTAAAAGAAACCACCATCAATACCAAATACATTATTAGTGTTGGTATTATATAAGAAACCGACATCCCATTTGAAGTCTTTAATTTTAACAATATTGGCGTTCAACATAATTTCTAAGCCTTTATTGCTCATATAGGTGCTATCGCTACTCACATTGGTAACGATGCTCGTACCACCTACCGAAGGCGGTACGGGTTTGGTCAAAAGCAAATCGGTTATTTTTTGGTTATAGATATTGAAGCTAAGACCAATGCGATTTTTCAAAAAAGCTAAATCGCCCCCAAACTCCGTTTCCACCATTTTTTCAGGACGTACTGAGGGGTTAGCAAAAGCGGTAGAAGGTGTAATAGCGGCTAAACCACCGATTGAGGACAAATTGTAATTGTCGAAACGGTCATAAGCACCAATACCCGTCAAGTTGCCCGCTTGACCATAAGCGGCTCTTAATTTGACAGAAGAAATGATGTCTTTGTTGCTCAAATAATCTGAAAGCACCCAACTACCCGATATTTTTGGATAAAAATTATTTTGATTGGCTTCTGCAAAAACAGAAGATTTGTCGAGACGACCTGCCAATGTTAAAAATACTTGCTCCTTGTAGCCAAAGGTTTGTTGAATAAACGCGCCCGAAATTAAACGTTCAGAAATACTTTGTGCTGGGCGGTTAAACAAGTTGTTTGCTGCTGCAATCGTTTTGCCGAAAGGGGCGAGATCACGACCATCTTGTGCAGCATATTGGCGGCGGTTATATTGGATTTGATAACCCGCCATTGTCGTAGAAGTTAAGCCCGTAATAAGCTCCTTATTATATGTAACGTTCAAATCATTATTGAAAAGCATCACATTGTCGGTTGCTAAACTGACATAACCATCGGGAAAAAAGTCGGCACTTACACCAGGATAAGGTACACGCGGATGATACTCGTTACCTTGAAGTGAGTAAATATCGCCACCACCAACGAGGTCAATCGTAAGTCCTTTTACGGGATATAAACTCAATTTAGCATTGCCCATCGTCCTGTAAGTTTGCTGCGTAATGTCAAAAGTTTCAATAATACTGAGGGGGTTCAAGCGCACTTGCTCTACGGGCTTTAAGTTGCCGTTAGCATCTCTTTCATTCAAATTCCATACGTTATCAATGATGAAAATGCCTGAAATAGGGTTGAAAAAGTTATTACCATTCGGCATATCCTTAGATTTTGAAAGGTTAGCACCTAAGCCAAAAGACAATTTTGCCCAAGATGCCAACTGTTGGTCGAGGTTTAAGCGAAGATTATATTTTTTGAAATTGGTATTTTTCATAATACCATCATTATCTAAATACCCCATTGAGGCATAATAAGTTGTTTTATCATTGCCCCCACTGAATGACAGATTATTTTCAGTACCCGTCGCATTTTGGAAAATATCGTCCCAATAATTGTAGCGCGTTACGTTGTACTTATCCGTAATTAAAGTACGCGGGCTATATCCTGCTTTTATAAACTTTCCGCCCAAATTTGTAATAGTAGCGTCGGGGAGACCAACCGTAGTTAATATCGTTAATCGGTCTTGGGTCGTTTCGAGACGGTCATTGCCTTTTATGCCGTAGCGTTGCCCAACAGTTGCCATAGGTATTTGTTTTCTCAATTGGCTCATCATCAAGCCAGTAGAAAACTCTACCTTCAATTTTTCAGATTTACCCCTTTTGGTGAATATTTGGATAACACCATTGGCAGCCCTCGCGCCATAAAGAGCCGCCGCAGAAGCACCATTCAATACTTCAATACGCTCAATATCGGCTGAATTTAAGTCCACTAAACGATTTTGCCCTGCTGAAAAACTTGTCGTTTGCGCATCAGCATTCCGATTGATTACATTCTGTGAAGAGTTATCAACGATGATACCATCAACGATGTAGAGTGGGTCGCTTGAGCCATTTATGGAAGATGCCCCCCGCAACCTAACGCTGATACCGCCCGCAGGGTCACCCGAATTTTGGGTAATTTGCGCACCCATTACTTTACCTTGAAGTGCTCCTAACGTATTAGTCGTTCCTGAATTTTTTAAATTATCGGCTTTCACGACAGTAATACCATTGCCCAACTGTTTGCGTGTTGTGGTTGAGGTATTACCCGTAATGATTACCTCGTCGAGCTTCAAAATGTCGTCTGCAAGCGTTCCATCAAGTATATTTACACCTGATTTAATAGTGATTTCTTGACGAAGTGTAGAATATCCTATGAAACTAATAACGACATTGTGTG
>JAYVKQ010000753.1:0-4844 GCA_043768285.1 Saprospiraceae bacterium
TTGGTCATCCAACGCACCGTTGCATTACTTCTTTTACTGAATAGCAATTCGTACCAAGCCGGTGAAACCACACCCGCCCCATAGCCACTATCGCGGCTCAATCTATCATAACTCCACGGCACCCATGTGGCTTCGGAATTGCCTTTTTTCAAGGTTTTAATGGCATCACTATCCGCTTTTTCTTTAAAATTTTCGATATTCGACAATACAGGCGCGTGCCATGCGCCGCAGTAATCTGCTATTTTTTGATGCACAACTTTCATAGCTTGGCGCATGAGTTTGCGCATATAGGCTTCGCGCAAAAGGGTTTCTTGGGTCTCCGTTTTGTTTAGGGTATTGCGGAGGGTAGTCATCATATCCAATATTGTTTCAAAGATATAGGTAGGGTTATCATTCTGCTCAAAAGTGACTTCCCACCATCGTTCACTGTCTTGATACCCCGCTAATGTAGCGAGATAAAAAAGCGGGTCGCGCTCGATTCGAGATTCGAGATTTGGGATTCGAGAATGGGGTGTTTCTTCTAAATCCCCCCCCTCCCGATTTTCTCGGGATGTGCCATCAGTATTTTCATCATCAAAGGACGTATCAATAGTCTCCATTAATAGTTGCTTATCTTCCAAATTAAACTGATAGGACATTGGTAAATCCATAAACGATACGGGGATATTATGCTTCAAAGCCCATTTTAGAGACTGCCATTCGGGAGAAAACTCAGCAAAAGGGAAATAGGAGGCTTGCTGCAAATCCTTGGGATTATAAACCAAAAGTGCCACAGGCGGTTTCAGACCTTCGTTAGCAACGTGGTGAATGAGGTTTTGCGCATCGGGCGCACCTTCGATAAGAACACAATCGGGCTGCCATTCGTCCAACACTTTCAAAAGGCTCTTGGCAGAACCCGGACCATGATGTCGAATACCAAATATTTTGAAACGGTTAAGTGTGGACATTTGCGAAATATTTTCACAAACATAAATAGGAAAGGCGATTATATATATTTTTAGAGGGAAAAAGTGCAACGGAACGCTGTTCCGTTGGTTCATAAACCATCAACGGAACAGCGTTCCGTTGCACTTACTTCAACGTTTTCAAAAACTCAGTAGCATCATCAAAAGGCTCATTAGTGGTTTTGGCTTTTTCGATAGCTTGTTGAGCTTGTTTTTGGGCTTTATCTTTTTTATTAATATCCGCATAAAGTTGTGCTAATATCATCATATTTAAGTACGAATTATCCAATTTGACGGCTTTTTGCGCCCATTTTGTTGCCTTTTTGAGCAAGCTCTTTTCCTGAATTTGCTCATGGAAAAGGGCAGCTGCTTCACTCAATTCGTCCGCTGATTTATTATTTTTTTTGAAATAGGCAACGGCAGATTTGGCATATTGGTCTCTATCGCCTTTCATGCGGTAGTAATTCAAACGATAATGCCCCTTCATACGCTCGGCAGTTTGGGGATATACCATTCGGATAATGCTATCGGCATAGGTCAGTGTTGGTAGATTTTTTTCATTAAAAAGTCTATCCGTCACCAAGCCTTGTATTTTCAATTCAATATCGCTTATGGCAATTTTACTTTCAAAAGCTTTTTTATTTTTTAAAAAATAGCCAAACAATTTTGTGTCGGTATTTTCTACAAAACGGTATATAAACTCGAGGTTATCGGGCGTATTCCAATCGGTTTGGGTGGTCATGTAATCTTCTGCCACTTTGGTGCTGCGGTCATCGTAGAGTTCTGCTAATTTGAGCGCATATTCTTTTAAAAATGTGGCTTCTCTATTGCCATTTTCGTATTTTTTTACCCAATTAGATAGGGCGTTGTCGCTGTTGGATGCCGCTTTCCCTAAGTCAATCAATTGCTGTGTTTCTTGGAAACCAACCCCTTTATGTAGCAATTGCCCATCGCCATCTAAGAAAAGGAAGGTAGGATATGCCGAAATACCCAGACTTTTTGCCAAAGCCACGCCTTCGCCTTTTTCCATATCCAATTTCAAATTGATGAATTGTTGATTGAAAAAAGTGGCTACTTGCGCTTGTGGGAATACGTTTTTATCCATCAATTTGCAAGGAGCGCACCACGTAGTGTAGGCATCTACGAATAGGATTTTGTTCGACGTTTTAGCTTTATTCAATGCCGTCGTGTATTGCTCATGGATAAAAGCAATACCCCCCTCAGTCCCGCTTGCATCGGAATTTCGCTTTTGCTCAATATTTTGAGCCAAAAGAGACGCGATAGAAAGACATAATATCGAGAAAAATGTAAGTGACGCTCTCATGTTGTTTACAGTTTTTATTTATTTAGTTTATTTAGCAAAACAAACCTATACGGTATTATGCCATATAGGTTTGTTTGATGTGATTATTTTCAGAAAATTTATGGACTATAACTGTGGCACTACTGAACGAATGTATTGATTTTCAATCTCTAAAAATAGCTGTGCCACAGTTTGAAAATTACCCTTGCGTTTTGATTTGCTCTATCAACTGTTCGGTCGCGGGCACATAATTAGGCGACATTTCTTTTGCCAATTTCAAGGCTTTTTCTGCGCTCGATAAAGCATCTTTTTTCTTGCCATTGCGCAAAAGGGTTTGAGCATACCAATAGTAATATTCGCTCAAGCCGCCAAATTCAGCCGCTTTTTTGAAATATTTTTCGGCATCATTTAATACGTTCTTATCATTGGGGAAAGCATCAATCATCTGTTTTGCCAAAGAAAAATGCTTACGTGCATCCGTTTTGCCTTCTTTTTTAATCAAGGTTTCGCACGTTTTGCAAAAATCTTTGCTGTTGCCATTCGCTTGATAGAACTTCAAATCTGCCAATAATGAAAACGCCTCAGCCTTTTCGGGCAAAAAGGCTTTCATTTTATCTTTTGCCAATTTATGCAAATCTGCACTTTTAAATTGGATTGCATTTTCTAAAGTTTTTTCGCAAGCGTTTTCAATTTTTTCTTTTACTTGTTGCTCACTGTATAAAGATACAATTTGCGTGCGTTTAGACATCAACAAATCGAATATCTTACTATCCACTTGAGATGTACCTTCATATATGATTTTCAAAGTGGTTGGGTTCGACATATCGGCTTTGAGCAAATAGTCATTCACAATTTTCATCGTAGGTTTACCTGCGCCATTGAGGGCACGCACGTAACTGTATATCAAATCGGGGTCGCGCTTACCTTCGTTATAGGCTTTTTCAAACTCTTTTGAATTATCGTTTTTGCCTAAGGCTTTTTTACCTAATTCTAAAAACTCTTTAGACGGCAATGCGCCCATGCCTTTATGCATCAAATCGCCTTTGCCATTTAGAAATAGGAGGGTTGGATATGCCGTCACATTATACTTGTCTTGCAAACCAGGTCCATCGCCTTTTTCCATATCCATTTTGACATTAACAAAATTATCGTTGAAAAATTTACCCACTTTTTCATCTTTAAAAACAGTCGCTGCCATTTTTTTACATGGACCACACCATTCGGCGTAGGCATCCATAAATATCAATTTATTTTCTTTTTCTGCTTTGGCTAATGCTTCTTTGAATGAACCTTGAAAGAACTCAATTCCTTGAGCATCAATGTGTTGTATGAAAAATACTGCAAAAAATAGAATTATTATTTTTTTCATTGTTAAGTGAAATTTGTATGAAATTATGTAAAATACTGAGGGGGGGTGTGAAAATATTTTAGTGAAAAAAATTGCCTGTCAGCATTGAGCCTGAAAGGCACATGTTTTCCAAATCTTCTTTTGTCCCTTTAAAAACATTGAGGTCAATATAGCCTTCTACACCTGCCAATTTGCCACGGTTGCCATATTGCCAAAAAGCCCATTGTACACTGCCCAAACGGGGTGGCGTATTGCCATACATAGCTATCCAAATGGGATAATTGTCAAACTCACCCGCTATGAATTTATTGTAAAACTTATAATGCGTATATATAATAGGGCGAATACTGTATTCAATTTCGACCAAAGACAACCATTCGCGGATACCTGCTACCACTTCTTCACGGGATAAATTTTCGTCCACTTCAACATCTAAAACAGGCGGCAAATCACCATATTGCATATCTACAATATTCATAAAATTAATGGCTTGCTCTTTTGCTGGAATGGTTGGTCTGAAAAAGTGATACGCACCGCGTTTGATACCTACGCGTTTCATCTCTTGCCAATTCTCGCAATATTTTTTATCCAAATGTTGTCGCCCCTCGGTCGCTTTTACGAAAGCAAAAGCTATCCCCTCATTGGCAACCTTTTCCCAATTAATTTTTGATTGATAATGCGATAGGTCAATGCCGTGGACTTCGTAGCCCTGCACCTTCTCCGTATCGCTGTCGCAGCCCAAAAGAGAAACCGTTAGGAGTGATATGACAATCAGTTGCTTCATTTAACTTTCAAAATTAAAGACTTTTTACGAATTATCTACACTTTTTTATCTGTATAAATCTCATATGAACCGTTTGTATTCATAACTCTCTTATTATCAACGTAATAAAGCAATAAGGCAAAAACCAAACCATAGTTAAAGTTTTATTAATAGTTGAAAAACGTGTAAATGTCGTCGATTTAGAGTAGTATAGATATGTAAAAAAAATAGTTTTGATAATTACCCTTATCTAAATTGCGCTTTGGAAAAGTTTTTGAAACGCTATTACAAAACAAAAAAACAAACACACAGAACGCACTTAGTATTAACTTTGACACAGTCACCAAAACTTTTTAACAATGATGAAGAACCTTAATAATTTTAAAACAAGCCTCACGGCAATATTTATGCTTGTTGTACTTATGTCTTTCTTATCTTCTTGCCAACGCGGCTATGGCTGCCCATACAATATGAAGTCAAGCAGTT
>JAYVKQ010000754.1:0-44362 GCA_043768285.1 Saprospiraceae bacterium
CCATAGACCCAGAAAAACACTCGATTTTTATTCGCCTTTTGAGACTTTATTACTAAAAAACGATTTATTAACCTGTTGCACTTGAATATTGAATTCGCCTTTTACATAAAATCCCTTCGGGATTGTGTAAAATGACCATTTGTTATTCTATAAACATAAATTCCCTTCGGGAATGTGAGACAGGTTAAATTGCGACATAAAGCCGATAATTCCGATTAAAAAAAGCAAATCGAAAAAAATGAAAATGTGGATTATTATTATTTTATTAGGAATTGTATCATCGTGCAGTAAAAAGACAACTGATACACCCGCCAATCCTACTACACCAACGGTAACAGTAGATTTATCGCCGTTAAAATTGCCAAAAGGTGTCAAGCAAACTGATGTAGAATGGCAAAATACTGAGGGGGTACTCACCTTTGTAAAAAACACAAATTTCAGCGACCAAGCCGATGCCGATTTGGACAAAGAAGGCTTTTATTGGACAGTGCCAAGCATTGTAAAAAAAGTGGTAATCAATGCCAATGTCACAATCACAGGCGGTTTTCGGGCTATTGATGTCTTGACAATCGAAGGCAAAGGCCGAGCAACTTCCGAAATTTTTGGCACAAACACCAAAGGCTGGTCGCTCGGCGCAGACGGCATAGGAGACCCCAATACAAGCTGTACCAATGGCGCAAAAGGTGATGACCGTGTACATGATTGCGAAAAATGGAAATACGGGGCTGTTAGTTCCACCGCCACCGCATCGGTGACGGTAACGGTTCAAAATTTGACCATTACCAACGCCCGTTCTTATGCCATTACGAGTTTTGGGTCAAAATACATCGTGGACAATGTCCATATCCGCAACACCCGACCCACACCAGATTACCACAGCAATTCAGACGGTATCAGTGCAGGTGCTGGTTCAACAGTCAAAAACTCAAAAATTGATACATGGGACGATGAAATCAAACTCTATCGAGATATGATAGTAGAAAACGTCACATTGGTACATAACAGCAATGGCGCACCGTTTCAACTCGGTTGGGGCAACGATAATAATGTGACCAATCACACAATAAAAAACGTCTTGGTTTTGGTAAATAATAAAAGCTACACCAATTTAGCCCTGTTTTCAGCTTCTTTAACAAGCGGAAAAGTAACCCGAAATGTGACAATTGATGGTTTAAAAGTGCAATATGAAGCGACTCAAAAAGTGAGAAATACAGACCCCTTGCCTTTATTTTTAATGAAATCACCCGACGCTCTTTTAAATATTACTTTACCAGCCAATGGTGTGTTGGATATATCTGCGCCCGTTGGTTTGGGCGGTACAGGCAAAGTGACTATCAATGCTTGTGGGGTAACAACGGTTCAGAATAAATACAGTTGTGGCGATGCAAGCAAGGTAACAGGGTGTGGGTGGTGATTAAAAATAATTTATTACCCCCTCAGTCATGCTTTCAGCTTGATGGAGCGAGACGCACCATATTTTCACCCTTTTCACCGTTAATTTTATCAAAATGAAAAATATAATACTTTGAGACATTTCAACCCACACAATGAGACAAAACACCAAGCAAAAACACAGACTTTTATCCCAAAATACTGTCAAATGCGATTTATTATTCTTTTCCTATTTTTAATCAACACTTATTCAAGCATAGGGCAAAAACCTATTGCTGCCACTGTTCATATCAATACCCAACAAGGTGGACACCCGATTGTGGTGGGTAGTTCGGGTTTCAACGCCCGCATAGGCGATAAAGTATGGAGTTACAAACACCCCGATTTTATCAAGGCGGTAAAAACCTTGCGTCCGGGTTGGTTGCGCTATTGGAGTGGCACGGCGGGCGATGCTTTTTGTATGGCAACGGGGCAATACGACCAAGAGTATATCAATATGTTTGACAAAGGCGAGGCGTATGACCGTTTGTATCAATTTGTAGAAGTGAAGGGTCCACATCGGCTCATGGATTTGTATCAATTGATGGGGAGTATTAGCGGTAAAATTGTGATAACCGTCAATGCTTTTACCGAAACACCCGAAATGACAGCCGAACTCGCTCGATTTTGCAAAAACAATCATATCAAGGTAGAAGCATGGCAGTTTTGCAACGAACCTTATTTTTATATCCCTTCCCGACAGCGTTATTGGTGGAATAATGGTTTTGATTATGCTCAAAAAATGAAACCTCATGCCGATAGTATTGTAAAAGTTTTTCCCGAAGCCCGTTTGGCTTTGAATTTTACGTGGGATGGTATTTGGGATTTTATGAAAGAAATCAATCAATATCAAAAAGAGCGTGGCGCATTTTGGAACACCTTTTCAAAACATTCTTATGCACCCCATACAGGCAAAGAAGAACCTTTCGCTGATGCTTATAAACGCTTGAATACCAAACTGTTAGAAGTCACAAGCCCCAAAGCCATGCGTGACATTGAGGAATGGACGCAAAAAGGTATTCCCATGCTTATCACCGAATTTGGGGTCTGGAATCGCCCTTTGAACGGCATTATGTCTGCCGTTTACAATGCAGAATATACCTTGCGTCAATTGGCACATCCGAATACATGGCTGATTGGGTCGCATGAAATCAGCAATAAAGCCAAACCAAAATTGAATTTCAATAATCAAATTGCAACGGCTTTTGAAAAAAATACCCCCCTCAGTACCACCGCCTTAAAAACCGATATTGAACTTGATGATGAAGGCAATGCCTTGAAAATACTGCACGAAGCCACCAACAATGCCGATTACATTTGGGAGACAACCCTAAAAGGTGGCGCAAAAGTAGAAGGGTTGAAAAATACACAAGTGGAGGGCGTTTTTGGACTTGCTTTTCAAGGCATACACGATTATGATTATTTGGCATTGACAAATCGAAGTGATAAAGCCCATGAAATAACTGTTTTTTTTGATGATAAAAAACAAACCCAAACCTGCATCCGCACATGGATTGCAGGAGAACAAGCGGAAGCAAAAAATGTAGAAATTAAAACCGACGTGGTTAAAAATACGGATAAAATACTGTTACCACCGTTTAGTTCCATGCTGGTAAGTTGGGAGAAAAACCAAAAACGCCCCCCTCAGTATAGCCGCATTTACAAGGCTGAAAATAGGGCTGATGGCATTTTTTTAAAATGGTGGATACGCCCCGAAGCAACGGATTATGATTTAAAGATTACAGATACGCAAACGGGTAAAACCACTACGCACACTATAAAAGGTACGGCAATGGATAGTTTTCTTTTCAAAAATGCTCAACGGAATACGACCTATCAATTTACGATAACCGCTAAAAACAGCATAGGACAAAGCCGTGCATCTGACCCTGTAACCCTTGCAACAGCCTTACCACAACAACCCCAAATTTTCAAAATTGCCCCTCGCAGCAATCAACTGACGGTCTTTTGGCACAGTGTGGCAAATGCAATGGGCTATAAAGTGACAATACAATCGGAAGACAAAAGTTTTACTAAAGAGTATGATGCGGATAATGTTTTTGGCTATAAAATCTATGATTTACCCTTGAATACGCCTTGTAGAGTATCTATTTTAGCGTATAATGGTTTAGGAAATAGCGAAACGTCTCCCGCAATTAATTTTACGTGTAAAAAGAATATCCCTTTACCACCGAGCAATATTTCTGCCATTGAAAATGAAAAAGGCGGTATTGACTTGACATGGAACGCGCCAAAACAAGGAAATACTGTTGAGGCACGAAATCCCGATACAATCGGGAAGGGGGTCTTGTACCGTTTATATCGCGGTGAAAAACCCCATGATTTTACGGTTTTAAAAGACAATATAAAGGCACTTTCTTTCACCGATGAAACCGTCAAAGCGGGTAAAGATTATTTTTATACGGTCAAATCCTATACTTTAGAGGGTGGCGAATGTAGTTTTTATCCCAATATAGGCACTATTATTCGGAACAATACAAAAATCAGTCTTTGGGTTGATGCAGTTGATAAAAATAAGGAGGGGGGATATGATGTGACCGTCCGTTTCAAAAATATGCCTTTAGATGGTGAAAGCAATCTTGGTATTTTACTGTCCGATGTCAGTTATTTAAACGGTGAAGAAACGCTTTTTAAAGCCACCACCATTGACAAGGATTTTTATACCGTTAAAATACCCGCTTCGGCACTGAAAAATAAAGCCACGTATGCCCTCAAAGCCACCATACAAACCAATGGAGGAACGCCTGTTGTGAGTTTGCCACCGCATAAGGGATTTAAAATGCAGTAGGAGTAATTTGTAAATACATTTGCAAAAAACGCTTAATTTTACGTCAAAATTTTCAATTATTGTTTTTTGCAGCACCCGACACAATGTATTTACGCTACACAACACTCCTATATATTTGCCTGTGGTTTTTAAAACCACTTCAAGGACAAAATACCCAGCCTTATGCACACGCACAAGCGGAAACTTGGCTGCCCAAGCACCTCATTCGAGATATTTATCAAGATGCAAAAGGGGGGATTTGGATTTGTACAAATGCAGGTTTGTACAAATACAATTTACACGCACTTGAAAACATCAATTTGACTAAAAAAACAACGACCCAATTTTTAAATAATGCGACTTCAACCATAGCGGAAGACAGTTTTGGAAATATTTTAGTCGGAACGGAAAGCGGTTTGGGCGTTTTGGAAAACAACGGCAATTGCACTATTTTATCGAAAACAGATGAAACCATTAGTAAAATTAAGGTAGAAACATCGGGCGTAGTTTGGTGGATGACCCTGAATGGCAAATTATACAAAGCGCACCCCCTCAGTAAAAATCAATACAACGACGCCTTTTTAGTGTATGAAACGAGTAAAATTTTAGGAAAAGATACGGAAGTGAATACTTTTGACCTTTTGCCAACGGGCGAAATTGCCATAGGGTCAAATAAGGGATTTTATTTATACAATCAAAAAACAGGTAGCCTTATCCCTTCAACAATAACCCAAAATATTACCACTATTTTCACCGATAAAAATCAAAATATATGGGTGGGTACAAGCAATAGCGGCTTGTTTTTAAAAGAAGAAAACACGACTTCTTTCCGTAAAATTGCTTTAACGGGTACAAATATCGAGCGCAATCAGCAAATCATTTCAATAAAAAACTTAGCTGAAACAAGCCTTTTAGTCACCACACCACAAAATATTTACCTTGTTTCTGAAAAAGATTTAAGCGTAAAATTGTTGAAAGAAAATATATTTCCCAACCGAGAAAGTTATATCACCACCGCTTTTGCAGACCGCACGGCTAATATTTGGTTGGGCAGCCCCATTGGTTTGTATAAAATGAAAAAACAGGGAGTTAAAGCCACCTTTTTTCCCATAGAAACGAAGGATTTTTTTCTCAATAATCAAATTCATCACCTGTACAGCGAGGGTAATTCCCTTTGGATAGGCACTTCTTCAGATGGCTTGTACCGAATGAATACCGCTACTTTGCAACAATCTAAAGCAGATATACCCCTTAAAACTATCAGGCGTATTCGTAAATCGCAACGGGGCGATTGGATTGTAGCAGGGAGCAGCAAAATAGGCATTTATACTGAGGGGGGTGGTATAAAAATGCTGCATGAAACGGTGGGAACAGCGATGGATTTATTAGAAATTGCGGAAGGTGAGTGGTGGATTACGACGTGGACATCGGGTTTGACCCGCTTCTTTGAAACGCCTGCCGATTCTATTAAAAGCCCACACACAGCCATTTTTAATAAAGCCAATGCGTCTTTTAATAAAAATATTCACCCATTTTGCCTCATCAAAGACCGTGAACAAAATGTTTGGATAGGCACAAGGGGAAATGGGCTGTATAAAATAAATCTGCCCCAACAAACCATTCAACATTATGGAGGCGACACAAAAGGGCATATAGCGTCTAATCGCATTTTATGCCTTAAAGAAGACAGCAAGGGCAATATTTGGGTAGGCACTCGGGGCGATGGTTTGCTGTTATATCAAGCAAAAGCCGATGATTTCAAAATTTTTGATGCTAAAAATGGCTTGATGTCTAATACCATTTGCGCTATCGAAGAAGGGCAATCGGGTAGTTTATGGCTATCCACTTTAAACGGTTTAGCAAAAATACGAGATATTTCGATGCCTTTTCAAACCTTTGGCAGCGAGGCAGGTATTAACAGTCCCGAATTTCATTTCAATGCTTCGGCAAAAGACGCACAGGGCTATTTGTATTTTGGCAATGTGGCGGGTATTTACCGCCTCAAAGATGTGGATAATATGGCAACCGCACAAGTCCCTTTTGTATGGACACAGTTTGACATTTTAAATGCCCAAAATACTGAGGGGGGTGTCAAAGAACGGTTAGTTGCACCGAATGAAGCGGGGAAAACGGTAGAATTGGCGCATAACCAAAACAGTTTTCGCATTGGATTTGCTTTGTTGGATTATACAACACCTGAAAAAAACCAATATGCGTATAGGCTGATTGGAAAAGATACGACTTGGCAATATATAGAAGGAGTACGCCCTGTGGTGGAATATGTGGATTTGGCTACGGGCGATTATCTTTTTGAAGTACGCAGTGCCAACAGTTACGGGCAGTGGATGACGGCAACAGCGAGCCTTAAAATTGCCATTAATCCTTCGTTTTGGTGGTCGAGGACGGCATTTTTCTTCTATTTTTTATTGATAGGTATATTGGCTATCACGGCTTATATCTTGTGGCAAAATTGGTTTAAACTCAATAGACAGCTTCAAGAAGAACACGAAATAGCGCAAAAACAAACCCAGCAAATCGTGTTTTACACCGATTTATCACATGAAATTAAAAACCGTTTATCGCTCATTTTGGGTCCGTTGGAGCAAGCCTTACACGATAAAAAAGTGAATACGGCTGTGTTGGATAATCTCTATGACCAAGCTCTGCGGGTGAAAAAATTGACCGACCAAATTATGAACATTCGTAAAGGCGAAAGTGGGATGTTTAATTTGAGCGTGACGGAGGAAAATATCAAATCTCGTTTGGAAAAACTGTATCGAGAAGCCCAACCTTTAGCCGTTTTAAAAAATATCCAGTTTGATTTTAACAGTCAAAAAGAAACTTTACGCGGGTGGTGCGATGAGGAATTATTAGAGATTATTGTCCAAAATTTATTGAATAATGCGATAAAATACTGCAAAATTGGCGGAGAAGTAAGCCTAAAAATAGATGCTCAATATTTGGGGGGCATGGATTTGCCTTGTAAAACCGAAGTAGGAGAGGGCAACTATCTGATTTGCACAGTGCAAGATACAGGTGTGGGCATACCGCAAGCGGAAATTGACAAAGTGGTGCAACCGTTTTATCGAGCAGAAAATACCAAATTTAATCGGGAAGATAAAAGCGGAACGGGCATTGGCTTGGATTTGGTGGCTCGGTTGATTAATCTGCATCATGGCTGTTTGGATATTCGCAGCGAAGAAGGCATTTTTACAGCCGTAACTTTTTATTTACCAATTGATAAACTGCAATACAACATTTCGGAATTAAAACCCAGTATCGTTCACGCCCCCATTGTTTTGCCCGATAATAAACCGCATTTTGAAGAAAAGGAAGGTTTAATTCTCCCTCAAAATGACAATAATATTGGGGATACCCCCCCCTTGATGTCCCGACAAGGCGGAACAGTATCCAAGCCTATTTCAGGGCAAATTTTAGTCGTAGATGATAATCCCGAAATTTTAAAATATTTGAAAGAAACGCTTGAAATGGATTTTACAGTTCATACAGCCGATGATGGGCAAGAGGCTTTGGCTGTCTTAAAAAAACAAGATATTGAATTGATAGTCAGCGATTTATCTATGCCCAATATGGACGGTTTGACTTTATGCAGACATATTCGACAGGATAAAAATTGGGTAAATTTGCCTTTCGTGATTTTAACAGGGCGCAATTCGGAAGAACAAAAATTGGTTTGTTTTCAGAATGAAGTAGATGATTTTATTGAAAAACCATTTAGTCCCGAACTCTTGCGTTGGCGGGTAAAAAGCCTATTAAGACAAGCAAAAGGGAAACAAAAAAAGGTCGTCATTATAGAACCCAGAGAAGAAATTTATGAATCGGAAGACGAAAAATTCATTCAAAATATCGTGAATTTGATAGACCAAAACATTGATAAAGCGTTTTTAGATGTCGAGTTTTTAGCCAATAACCTCTATTTTAGTCGTGCTACCTTTTATCGCAAAATGGAGGAAGTAGTAGGGGAGTCCCCTTCCGTATTTATCCGAAAATATCGGCTCAAAAAAGCAGCACAGATGCTCAAATCGGGTCAGTTTATGGTGCATGAAGTGGCTTCAAAAACGGGTTTTAGCAATCCTAAATATTTCTCAAAATGTTTTGAGAAGGAGTTTGGGGTGTTGCCTACGCAAGTTTGACCCCCTCAGTATTTTTCAATATCAAACCCAGATGGCAAATATTTTTTTACCTTCCACCTCAAGCCATTCAGAGTGCCAGTTTTTGACTTCTGAATGGTCAAAAATCAGCAAATAACCTTCGGATAAAGATTGACTATTGAGATATTCGACTAATTGAATAAGCCCTTTCTCATGCGCTTTTTGACCTCGCCAAAGTTTGAGTTCCGCTACATATTTTTCAGCAAAATAAGTAATAACGACATCTAATCGCTGTTCTTCCGAAATTTGCGGTTCTTTAAAATCATAACCCGAACCGTTGATGATGGGTTTTATAAAAGCTAAAAAGACCAATCTGCCATTTTTTTCAAGAAAATCACGATCTTTTTTGCTGTACTCTTTTTTCATAAACGTTTGAAAACCTAATAAAACGGCTTCCATGTTGAGCGTTTGATTAGTATTTCTATAGCCCGAACCGATATTTTTATTTTCTGAAAGTTTGTCTTCTCTAATTTTATCAGACATATAATTCACAATAACCTCTGTATAAATACGATTGTGAATTTTGATGCGCCCACCGCCATTTCCCGATACAAACATACCGTACAAAATACCCAAATTTGTTGTAGGGTTATGAACGTTAAAAGGAACGAAATCACTTTCTATGGCAATATTATAAACGGCTCGATAGAGTTCTGGGTTATTCTCTAAGTTTTTAGTGAGCGTATCAAAATTCGTATTGCTCTCAGTTACTAAGATTTTCACAGCATTTTCCAAATCCTTGTCCATCCATTCTTTTACTTGTTTTTGCGGTAAAAAATCTTCATCCAGCATTTTACACAACTTACTCACTAAAAATGGATAGCCCGATGTGTAATAAAAAAGCCGTTCAGCTATAAACTGGGTATCCATTTTCACCCCTTTATCCGCAACATATTCATCGAGCATCGGCTTAATTTCAGCTACTTGCAAATTCATATCTACCTTAAATTCAGCCGCAATATTCCACGGAGAATTAAACTTTTGTTCTTCATTACCTCTAATTTTTACTTTCAAGGTTTTCACATCATGTACACCCGCCAAGACAACGGAATGAAATGTTGGAATTTCATCACGTTCCAAATACTTATTGCGTAACATGGCTAAAAAACTGACAAACAATTGATTATTGGAACTTTTATCTACTTCATCTATTATCAAAACCACCTTTTTATCGGTTTGACTAATAAAATCGGTTATCATATCAGACAGTTTTTCCAAGTCTTTTACTTTTCTTGTTTTTTTGAACCAACCCAGCAATTCGGGAGAGTGAAATTTTGTATATTTTTCCATTATTCTTATAAAACCCGAGGAAAAGTGTGCCTCTTCTTCAAAAATAGCATCGCCAATACCTTCAAAACTGGTATTGAGGACGACATATTCACCCGTTTTTCGGAGGGCTTCGGCTAAGGAATAAAGCGTAGTCGTTTTTCCATATTGACGAGGGCGATTGATGATAAAGTATGCCCCTTTTTCCACCATGTGCTGTATCTGTTCCATTTTCTTGGAAACATCTGCCATATAGTGTAGCTTTGGAAAGCACCGCCCTGTTATAAAAAATTCTTTTGACATCTTATTTTTAAAAATTTAAGTGCAAATGTAGATTAAATATGGGGAAAATGCGGGAAAAACCGAGTACATTATTCCATAGCTTTTATAAGCACCCCCTCAGTATTTTTACTCAAATAATTAGATAAAGCTATTTTGAGACATTTTTATACCCTTGTGAGACATTTTTATGGTTTGGGATTGCCAATTTTACAGTCATAAATTCTATAATAGACTAAACTTTACTTTTAGCAATAACTCACTAACAAGATGATGAAAAAAACTATACTTCTTTCCAATCAAAAGACATGGTTGGCGTGCGTACTTTTCCTTTTGTTCCAATTTGGGTTTACGGATACGCTCTTAGCCCAAAGTGGTAAGGTCGTATCTGGTACAGTGCTTGACCAAGACGGTAATCCTATTGCCAATGCACAAGTTTTTGTACCTCAAACCACTATCAAGACAAAAACGAATGACAAAGGGAGTTACCTCCTCAATTTGCCTGCGAGTATCAATACTTTTGTCGTGACGGCAAAAGGCAAACAACGCCAACAGGTACAGGTAAATGACCGCACCACTATCCTTGTGCGGATGCAGCCTTTTAGCGGCAATACGGCAGAAGGCATGGACGATGACCTTAATAATAATGGCAAAAAAAAGAAAAAAGTGAAAATGCCCAAAGGTGAACGTGCCGTAGTGGGTGTTGTGGCTGATGAAAAAGGGCAACCGATTCCCTCTGCCTCTATTGTTCTTTCAGGTACGCAAACGGGTACAATTAGTGACTTTGAGGGTCGTTTTATGCTCACGATTCCCGCAGGGCGTGATTCTTTGACCGTTTCATTTGTCGGTTTTGAAACACAAGATATTGAAATCGGTGATAACGAGGCAAGTTTGACGGTTATAATGCGTGAAACCGTCAATAATTTGAATGAAGTGGTGGTTGTAGGCTATGGCTCACAAAAACGGAGCAATATCACGGGAGCCGTTTCAGATGTGAATTTTAAAGATTTGGAAAATTTACCACAATCGTCTGTTATTAATATGCTTTCGGGGCGTATGGCGGGTGTTTCTATCGTTCAGCCCGGGGGCGAACCGGGGGCAGACCAAGGGGAAATTTTAGTACGGGGTGTTGGTACGTTGAATGATGCTGCACCCTTGGTGGTCATTGACGGGGCGGTCTCGAATTTAACCACTATGAATAATTTAGCACCCACTGAAATTGCCAGTATAACGGTTTTGAAAGACGCTTCTTCGGCAGCTATTTATGGTGCCCGTGGGGCAAATGGGGTTATCTTGGTAACGACCAAAGAACCACAAAAATCTCGTTTGAACATCAATGTCAATCTGCAAAACTCCTCACAACAAGCCACCTACTTGCCTCAATTTGTCAATTCATGGCAGTGGATGACTTTACACAATGAAGCAACGGGCGGCACGAATTACCCGCTTTATGCCATCGAAAATGCTAAAAATGGTATCTTAAACGATACTTTCGCCAATACAGATTGGGTGAAAGAAACCTACCGCACAGGCTTTCTACGCAATGCCAATGTGTCGGTGAATGGGGGCAATAATAATGCGTCATTTCAAGGCTCTTTTGGCGTAGTTGACCAAGAAGGGGCTATGAAAGGATTTTCTTCACGGCGTTATAATTATCGCAGCAATATCCGTTTGAAAGCCTCTGAAAATATAGATGTTGGTTTGAATTTTTTCGGATATTTACAAAGTTCCAACAGTCCTTTTGCTTCTTCGGCAACTGTTGTGAGCCGCATCAATCAAGCCTTTCCTATCACACCACTTAAATATGCGAATGGCAATTGGGGTGTAAACTACCCGGGTGCGCCTGCCAGTTTTCAAGCCCTTTCAGTCGTACAAAACCCTGTTTTGACCACCGAAATTGGGCGCAATGACCGCAAAACGCTCAATAATAATATGTTGGCATTTCTGGCATATCGCCCTGTCAAGGGTTTGTTATTGAGAGGGCAATTCAGTTATGCTACGGATAATACGACAGTAGAAGCATTTAATCCTACTTTCGATTATCGGGGTGTAAATCCGTTACAAACGGGTATGCAAAATCAGAAAAATACCCTAATTAACAGCAGCAGCACAAGCCGTCAATTTCAATCGCAACTGACTGCAAATTATAATACCGTTTTTAACAACAAACACGCTTTGGGTTTATTGGCGGGTTATGAATATACCGATTTTGAAGACACCGATTTTGAAGCGGAAGGGCGTGATTTACCAAGCAACGACCAACAAGTTTTAGGCAATGCCCTTAGTGATTTGCGGGTAGCAGGTGATAGAAACGCTTGGCGTGTGCAATCTTTCTTCGGGCGTATGAATTATTCTTTTGACAATAAATACATATTGGAAGGCAATCTGCGGGTAGATGGCTCGTCTCGTTTTCCTGCCAATGAAAAATATGGCTATTTCCCGTCGTTCTCTGCGGGTTGGATAGTGTCGAATGAGCAATTTTTTACCCCCCTCAGTAAATTTATGAGTTTATTGAAATTTAGAGGCGGTTGGGGGATTGTCGGTAATGACCGCATTGGTAATTATCCTTATCAGCAAGTGTATAGCACCCGTTCATTTTATCCGTTGGGTGATGTGTTGAATGTGGGTGTGTCGCAAAACCGTTTCAGCAACCCGAATATCCGTTGGGAAGAAACGGCTGTGACAAACGTGGGTATGGACGCTGCCTTTTGGGATAACCGCTTGTTTTTAAATGTGGACGTTTTCAATAAAGTAACCGATGGTATTTTGTATCAATTGGCACTGCCTTCCTCTTTTGGGGGTATAACACCTGCCAATTTGAATGTGGCAAAGGTCTCAAACAAAGGCTATGAATTGAATTTGGAATACAAAACCCAAGTGGCTAAAAAGGTTTTTTTAAATATTGGTGGCAATTTTACCTATATTAAAAACAATGTAGATAAATTGGAAACAAGGGATGCTGTGAATGGTAGTTTCATTTTGAGAGAAGGTTATCCTATCAATTCCTACTATTTGATGGCTTATCGAGGCATTTATCGAGATACAACAGAGTTTGAAAAGTACCCTATTTTTAATAATAATGCAAATACTCGGCGTGTGGGGGCATTGTATTATTACGATACCAATAACGATGGACAAGTGAATCTTGATGACCGCCAAATTTTAAATTCTTCCAATACACCTATCACTTATGGGGCAACTTTAGGCGTGTCTTTTAAAGGTTTAGACCTTAATGTTTTGGTACAAGGCGTGAAGGATAAATACATTTATCTCGGTGACAATGGCAATCGCCCTGGCAATGCGGGTAATACCAATTTCTGGAAAGAATGGTGGGACAATCGCTATGACCCAAAAGAAAATCCGAATGGTACGTGGCCCGTTCTCAAACGCCAAAGCCCAGAGGCAAACCTCACTTCTTTCTTTTTAAGTGATGCCTCTTTCCTCCGCATTAGAAATATTGAATTGGGTTATTCACTGCCTTCTGCCACCATGAAAAAATGGGGTATGCGGACATTGCGGGTGTACTTATCGGGCAATAATCTTTTTACATTTAGCAAATTGATTAAACAAATTGACCCTGAAAGGGCAAATGGTTCATTAGGCAATTCGCAATATCCGCAATTGAAAACGGCAACGGTGGGGTTGAATCTTGGTTTTTAGTACCCCCTCAGTATTTTCACCATTTTAGACAATAAAAAGACAATAAAAATCGCATAAAATGAAAAATATAAAATTCATCATATCCTTTTTTGCCCTGTTGATTGCAACATCTTGTGGCAAAGACCAATTGGAATTAACCAATCCTAACGACATTCAAGAATCTGAATTTTGGAAAACCGAACGACAAGCCCTTCAAGGTATTTTAGGAGTCTATGATGCTTTGCAAAGTGATGAAATCGGTGGTTTGCGCTACTACCAATTGGATGTTTTGACCGATAATATGGGGACAAATACCAATTCTGAAAGTTGGTTAGACATTCGCAATTTTGCTTTCAACAGCAGTACGGCAAGAGTCGTTAATATGTGGCGTGCCTTGTACAACGTGGTCAATCGAGCAAATTTGGCGATTGATAAAATCTCTCAAATGCCTTCAACAGCCATTAGCGATGCGGTAAAAACCCGTTTGATTGCCGAAGCGCAGTTTTTAAGAGCTTTTGCGTATCACGATTTGACCATGATTTATCAAGGTGTACCGTTTTACACCAAACCCAATACTTCTACAAGTGAAGGTTTGCCAGCCACAAAAGGCAGTGAAATAGCCAAAGCAATGATTGAAGATTTGAAAAATACCGTCATGCCCAACTTGCCAACGATTTCCACAGATGGACGCATTACAAGAGGGGCAGCTACATTTTTATTGGGCAAATTTTATATGGCTTTGCGAGATTATCCAAACGCCATTACGACTTTAAAATCTTTAAAAACCGCCCCGTATTCTTATGCCTTATTCGCCGATTATGAAAAACTTTTTACGCCCGAAGTGGAGTTCACGAATAGCGAGGTGATGTTTCAAGTCAATTTTATTGATAGTCCATTGGATAATGGTGGCAATTTCGCTATCAAAATTGATACTTTAACTTCTCCTTCTGTTACACCTTTTAATGTGCCGCGCAATTCGTTTCAAATTACCAATAATTTGCGGGATTCTTACCTCTGCACCGATGGAAAACCTTATGCTGCAAACAGCACAATTTATGGTACAAAATCCACTTTGGCAAGCACAACCAACCATGCCCGCAATCGAGATAAGCGCATGAAAGGGGCTATGTTGTCCAATATTGATACGACTTTTGGCAGTAAAAAATATTGGAATTTTACGACTAATGCCATAGCCATTAAAAAATATTTCCACGTTTCGCCTATCGTTTACAATACCAATCCGCAGAACTATTACATGATGCGCTATGCTGATGCTTTGTTGATGTTGGCAGAAGCTGAAATAGAAGTCAATGCAGCCGACCCCGATATTTTTGCCAATTTAAAACTGATTCGTGACCGTGCAGGTGTCGCCATGTTTGACCAAACCGCATGGAACGCTCTTACCCAAGCCCAAAAACGCACCGTCATTCGAGATGAACGCCGTTGGGAATTTGCCTTTGAACACGTTCGCTTTTTTGACCTCCGCCGTTGGGGTTTGGATTTTACCAAAACGACTTTGAGAGCGATAAATACCGCTATTCCTGCCAATACGCCCGATATTATGTTTGTGCAGTGGTCTTATCCATTGCCCGAATTGGATAATAATGCGGCTTTGAAAAAGGGGGGGAATCCAGGGTATTAGCGTTTGGCAATAATTCCATATTCAAATACTCAAAACATTATGAGTGAGATATATACATGAAACGGGGTAAAATCCCGTTTTAACGATGACTGAATAACGAATATCGATTAACGAATTTTGAATGTCGAAGTCGTGCACGTCGGCGTCGTACACTTCAAAATTCTACATTCGTTAATCGATATTCGTTATTAAAAAAGCGGGATTTTACCCCGTTTCATGTATAACTTTCATTAATCGTGAACACAGGTACTGAATTATTACGTTTTATAAGCCCGTAGGGCTGGCACCGTTTATAGGAAAGTGAGTAGTGTTTTTTTAAGGTACGTAGTACCGACACCGTAAAAAAACGGTGTCGGTGCTACGCACCTTTACGATAATTTTTGATTACTTGTTCTATAAACGGTGCCAGCCCTAACGGGCTTATTAAAAACGCACCCAAATTTTAACTTTCAAGGCTTTTCAACCCATTATTCGCATTTATTGTTTAATTAAAAAAAACGATATGATTTATAAAATTATCCCTTTATTTTTTCTTTTGTTTTTGGGTAACATTAACCTAAGCAGCCAAACTCGAAAACCCAATATCATTTACATTCTCGCCGATGACTTGGGGTATGGTGATGTCGGTTGCTATGGTCAAAAAACAATCAGAACACCGCATCTCGATACCTTAGCCGCAAACGGTATGCGTTTCACCCAACACTATACAGGTGCGCCCGTCTGTGCGCCAAGTCGTGCTATTTTAATGACAGGACGTGACGCAGGGCATTGTCGGGTGCGGGGTAATTATGAAGCAGGCAAACACGGCTTTGGGGCAGGCTTGGAATTGCGAGACGAAGACGTAACCATCGGTGAGGTATTGAAAAAAAGAGGCTATGCTACGGCTGTTATCGGCAAATGGGGCATGGGCGTAGAAGGCACAACAGGCGAACCCACTAAACAAGGTTTTGACTATCATTTTGGTTTTTTAAATCAAGGACATGCCCATTATCAATTCCCTGATTATTTGTTCCGAAATGGCAAGCGGGTGGACATTGTAGAAAATCAAAACGATGGACGTAAAGCCTATTCCAATAATCTTTTTACCGATGAGGCAAAGCAATATATTGAGCAAAATAAAACCCAACCTTTCTTTTTATATTTGGCTTACACCACGCCACACGCTGAATTATTAGTGCCTGATGATACAATTTTTCAAAGTTATAAAGGCAAATTTGATGAAAAACCCTATATTTTGAATAAACAAGGCGGCAACAGCAAGCAAGACAATTATGGTGCATACAATTCACAAACGCACCCAATGGCAGCCTATGCAGCGAGTATTACGCATTTGGATAATTGTATCGGTCAATTGATTGCCCATTTGAAAGAAAGAGGTTTGTATGAAAACACCCTAATCATTTTCAGTAGCGACAATGGGGCTGCAAAAGAAGGTGGTGCCAATCCCGATTATTTCAAAAGTTCGGGCATTTACAGAGGTCGGAAAAGAGATATTTATGAGGGCGGTATTCGTGTGCCGATGATAGTAGGTGGCTGGTCAAAAGTGCAAAAAGGGGTAGAAAGCAAGCATATTTCTTCTTTTCAAGACATAATGACAACCTTAGCGGAGGTGAGTGGTAAAAAGCTCGAAAAGGCGCAAAATACTGAGGGGGTCTCTTTTTATCCCACTTTGATAGGAAAATTGAAAAAACAAAAAAAACATGATTATTTGTATTGGGAGTTTCACGAAAATAAAACTTCTGACCAAGCCATTTTATTAAACAATTGGAAAGGCATCAGGCACGACCCAAACGGCAAATTAGAACTCTACAACCTCAACAACGACCCCTCCGAAACAACGGATGTTGCCGATAAAAACCCCTCCATAGTACAACAAATCGAAACATTGATGAAAACTGCCAGAGAACCACACGACATTTGGCAACTTAAAACAGCCATTAACAACAATTCTTCACAATCAAAGACAGATAAAAAATGAAAAGGAAATGAAGAAATTATTATACATAATTATCGGTTTTTTATGTGCGGGTCAATCCGCAAAAACCCAAACTACAAAACCCAATATCGTCTGGATAACCATTGAAGATACGTCTCCAGATTTTATTGGTTGTTATGGCAATAGACAGGTGAAAACACCCAATATTGATGCTCTCGCTACTGAGGGGGTGCGTTTTACCCATGCGTACAGTACCAATGTGGTGTGTTCACCCTCTCGTCACACCATTATAACGGGTGTTCGGACGGCAGTGGACGGTTGTGGCAATCACCGAAGCCAATTTAAAGTGCCTTCCGATGTGAAAGGTTTTGCATCGTATTTGAAAAATGCGGGTTATTTCACATCCAATAATGCAAAAACGGATTACAATTTGGCAAATGCCCGAAATTTTATACAAAACAATTGGACAGAACAAGGCGGCAAAGCGGATTTCACGAAACGCAAATCGAAAGACCAATCCTTTTTTTCAATTTTCAATTTCAATGAGTCGCACCAAAGTCGTACCGTTGGCAACAGCACCGCTTGGTATGAAAAAGAGATTTTGGGCAGATTGAAAAAGGAAGAAATTATCAAAGCGGAAGGTTTGGATGTGCCACCTTTTTACAAGCAAAATGACAATAATCGTGAAAATATTGCCCGATTGTACAATTGCCTTCGGGTGACGGACAATGAAGTTGGGCGCATCGTCAAAATGCTGAAAGACAACGGTGATTGGGATAATACAATCGTCTTTTTCTACGCTGACCACGGACAAGGTATGCCTCGTTTCAAAACAAATGCCTCTCGTTTGGGTCATCAAGTGCCGTTTGTTGTGCGTTTTCCCGAAAAATGGCAGCATTTAGCACCCGCTAAAAAGGGCGAAACGATAGACGAACTCGTGACTTTTGAAGACCTCGCACCGACTATTTTAAGCCTTGTGGGTATCACCAAACCCGATTATATGAAAGGCAGAATTTTTCTTGGCGCTCAAAAAGAAATCACCGACAATATCTTTTGGGGCTGCCGTGACAATACCGACGAAGTGATTGACATGGGCAGAACCCTTATCAAAGGCGACTATGTGTATGAGCGCATTTATTACTCGCATCACCCCGTTTTGCAACAACAAGCCTATTGGAATCGCTCGCCTATGCTTATTCAAATGCGAAATGACTATCAAAACAAAGCACTGAATACCTTAGAAGCGTCTATTTTCACCCCAAGAACAGCCGAATATCTTTTCAATCGAAAAACGGATAAATGGGAAACCCTCAATTTAGCGCATGATAAACAATATGAAAAAATATTGCTCGAAATGCGCCAAATCAACCAAGAACACATTATAAAACACCAAGATTTAGGCTTTTTACCCGAAAATGTCTTAGCTCAAATTGACCAAACTCAAACAGTAGGCGAGTGGAAGGTGAAAAATTATGATGTGAAAAAATACTTAGATGTCGCTGAAATGGTTGGCATGAGCAAGGCTCATTTAACCAAACAAATGAATTTACTAACAGATAAAGACAGTGTGGTGCGCTATTGGGCAGTTATCGGTTTGAGAAATCAAAACAGTAAAGATTTGAATAAAAAGCAACTCCTGAAAGTCTATCAAAATGAACAATCTGAAATGGTGAAAATTGAATTGGCTGATTTATTTCTCCATCTTTTTAAAGATAAAACCCAATTACAATATTTGGTAAATACAATTATACAAACGTCAAACGGTTATGCTGCCCGACAAGCGAGTATGCGTTTAGCCAATTACCCCGATTTGCCCGAAAATATTGTTGAACAAATCCGAAAAATGCGTAAGGAATTGGCAGAACGACATAAAGGCGTTGGGTATTCGTTTACTGCCAGTTTAAGCACCATAATAAAAGCAAAAGTGGAAGATGATAGTAATTAATACAATTTGCGCGACCCAATTCAATTAACATAATTTCAATTATACAGCCACTAATTGCACGAATTTTCACGAATCGTTATATCAAGAATTAGTGAAAATTCGTGCAATTAGTGGCTGTACCATAAATAGAATTATAAAGGCTATTTTTTATCCTCCAAACTCGATGGAATTTCGTTTAGATTTTCTGCTTTATTTAAAAAATTCTTAGCCGATACAACTTTGACACCCATTCTTTTTTCTGCGTTTCGGCGCGCTTCTCCAGCAATCTCACCACCCTCTTTAGCAACATCATGATTTTCATTAAAGCCTTGTGCATCTTCTTTCTCTGCTAAGTTTTTGGTCACTACCTCACCAAGCATTGTAAAAACAAGTTCCAAATCTGTCATATGGTCTCTGAGATTTTGTTTTTCTAAGCCTTTAATCTTACTGTGTTCACTTGGAGTGATACCAAATGTGCCTTTAGCAATTTCGGCGGTTAGGATAGAATATTCTTGTCCTTCTTGCACTCCCCTACTCTTCCACTCATCGGTCAATTCTTTGCGAATACCTATCCCTTTTAGGCGCAATTCAATCCATTTTTCGTCGTAGCCTTTCGCTTTATAGAGTTCTTTTAGGCGTTCAAAACCCAGTTCAGGGTCGGCTACTTCTTCTAATCGCTCCTTCCCTACCCTTGCTAACCACGTTTTCAATGGCTCGGCTTTAGGCGAAGGCACTGACATAATAATACGGAATACCCCCTCAGTATTGGCGCAGTCTGTTGGGCGCATTTTACCATCGGGTGCAACAAATTTCAACTTTATCCAAAATGGATAAAGTTCACTTTCTGTTTGTATCGTCTTCTGGGTTTTATTCCAATAAGCTGTTGGTCTTGGGCTATCCGTCAAGATTTCAATAATATCGACAATGGAAAAATACCATTGTTCATTATACCATTGTTTGCGAATTTCCTTATTGTCAAAAGATGTGATTGAATTTAGATTATCCATGAATTGAAAAATTAGTCCTTTTTATCCACTATAAATTTTTTTACTAAAAAATGAGTTCGCAGATTAAAGCTATCATTAAATACCATTTAAGGGCAAATATAAAGAATAAGTCTTTATATTTCTGTTTTTTTTCTGTATTAATCTTTGTATTTTCTGTATTTGTTTTATATTTGCATTCTAATCAATCATATATCAATAACATGATAATCAGTATTACAAATCTTAAAGGAGGTGTTGGCAAAAGTACTATCTCGCAAAACTTGGCGGTTGTGCTTGCGCACAAAGACTATAAAGTCTGCATTTTAGATACCGACATGGAGCAACGTAGCTCCATGAAATGGCATGGTCTGCGTGAGGTCAAACCAGATATTCCTGTATTTGGCGTTGAAAGCGAGCAAATCAATAAAGTAGCCGATGAGCAAAATCGCCAATATGACATTGTCATTATTGATGGTAGTCCCCAATTATCAAAAACGGCAACAAAAACCCTCATGGCAGCCGACCTTGTTTTAGTGCCTATCACGCCGAGCAGTTTAGATGTATGGAGTTTTGAAAATTTCTTAGAACGCTACGAACAGGTAAAAGATGTAAAAGGCGATAATATTCAAGCCTATATTCTCCTCAATCGTTATACTGGCAATACAAAATTGGATAAAGAGGTCATGGATGTGATGGGAGAATTTGATATACGACTTATGCAAACGACCATTGGTCAGAGGGTTGCTTACCGTGAAGCCCCCACCAATGGTTTAGGCGTTATAGAGACCCGTGACCAGAAAGCCAAAGACGAAATTATGCGCTTTGCCGAAGAAGTAGAAAGTATCCTAACCGCAATGGCACAGAATTAATCTGTATTCTTCTGTTTTATTTCTTTATAAATAAAGATAAATTCCTTATTTTATTCACCCCTCAGTATTTTATTAAAAATTTAAGCAAAAGTTATAATGAAAAGTTTAAAAGATACATTAGCCAAAAAAAGAGAATTGAGCCTTGCTGAAAAAGAAGCATTAGTCGAAAAAATTCACGCTTCTGAAACACCTGAAAACATTGAAACAAATACGAAAAATGGTAAAAATCTCCATCGACTAACGTTAGATTTACCACCGTGGTTAGTTGAGAAAATACGGGAAGAAACAGAGCGCAATGGTCAAACAATGCGGGGGTTGATTTTGACTATGTTATTGGAGCGATTTAAATAATTGAGGATAAACATAAAAATGTACCACAATCGTCATTTCCCTTTGTTTTTTTTCATTGTGAGGTCTAAAAATAAAAAAGTAAAGACTTTGTGTTTTTATAAAAATTCGCGCGTTATAAACAAAAAATTCATACATTAAATTGGTTAATCAAAAAGAAAAGACACACAAAACTAAAAAGTTTTTAGTTTTGTGTGTCTTTTCTTAATTTTGTATTTATTTGTTTTTGGCACCCCTCCTACTTCATTCATTATGAATTAGTTATGATATAATTCAGCTACAAATTTGGGACGATAGAGCTACATTTTTGGGATGGTTCAGCTACAAATTTGGGACGATAGAGCTACAAATATATATTTATTGTAGCCGAATGAATTTAAAGTTTTTATATTTGCATCATACCTTGCAAATCATTTTAAATCATTCATGGCTACTTATACTTAGTGTTTGTTCATTTCGATGTAAATAAAGATTTTTTCTGTATTTATACAGATTATTCCTTTAAATATAAGGAAATAATCCTTTTAATATCTGTATTTATTGATTTTATGCCAATTTATTAGTCAACCGTAAAGTAATTTCATGTCTGAAACGAATACCATACAACCCTATAAAAACCCTGAATTGGTAGTACTGCGTAATCCAGTTGCGCGGGCGAAATTCGGTTTGTCCTTAGTGCAGACTAAGTTTTTATTTGAGGTATTGGCTTTTTTTAAAGACCACCCAGAGAAACGTTTTGCCCGATTTTACTTGAGAGACTACCTTCACAAATTAGGGGTTAGCTCCAATAATTTCAAAGAGTATGTCCGTCAAATGGAAGATATGCGCAAACGAGACATTAATATTCCTCGTGGGGATAATATGCGTGGTATCAATTTTATAGGTGTTAGTTTGTTTTCAAGCGCAGAATACCGAATAGATGAAAATGGGGACGGCTATGTTGAAATTGAGGTCTCAGATAAATTAAAACCCTATTTTTTAGAAATTACGAAAGGTGATTTTTTTTACTATCACATTCTTAACACCCGTGTTTTACGGAGTACCTATTCCATCAAATTGTATTTGCTCTTAAAATCTTATCGTCGGTTTGGAAAATTAGAAATTCCATTGGAAGAACTAAGAAGCATTTTAGAAATTGACAATGAAGAATATATGCAATACAAAAATTTCAAAGCCAGAGTTTTAGAGACCGCAAGGCTTGAAATGCAGGAGAAAAATGATATTTGTTTCAAGTATAACGATGTTAGGCGAAGTAGAAAAAGCCCCGTTGAAAAAATAATTTTTTATATTTTTGATAACCCTGATGCCAAAGAAATACTTGAAAAATCGAAGAAAATGTTCGAGCGAGATAGTGTGCTTGATACTGCTACTGCCAAAAATAGCCAAACTGAAACATTTACTTTTTTAGATAATGAGGATAATTCCAAAAGTGATATTGCTGATTTTGAAAAAGAAAAGCCACTAAGAAACGTCAAAAAAACTAAAGCTAAGGCAAAAAATACTGAGAGGGTAGGGGAGAGAACTCTTTTTGAGACCACAAAAGAAGAGGAATTGCCTAATGAGCAAACCGAAATTTTAGCGTTATTCAGACTTTTTGATAAAGACTCACCCGATGCTGATATTTTATCTTTTTTAGGGGGGTACGAGACTGAAAAGGTTTTAGATGTTTTGTACTATGCTAAAGAACAAATAAACAGGGGAAAAACAGAAATTAAAAATATATATCCTTATCTGGTGGCAGGTGTCAGGGCGGGTTATGGTAAAGGTCTGTATGCAAAAAACAGAATGAAACAAGAAAAAGAAACCCTGAAAAAGCAAAAAATACAAGATTTAGCCAATCTGAAATTGGAATTGGAAAAAACGGTTGATAACTACGAAAAAGCCAAAAATGAAAAAATTAGAGAGCTGACAACCGAAAACCCCGAGATTACAGGTGAAGCTATTGATGCTGTTAAAAAGTCATTTGGTAAAATCAACCCCGCAGTATTTACGATGAGTGTTGATGACTTTAGACTTAGTCCTATGTACAGAGAGTTTGTAAAAAAAGAGATTTATGAAGCCAATAAAACACAATTTACATCTGTTGACAACGTGCATATACCCGCGATTGATAATTTGAAAAAACGTATATTAGAGTTTGAAAATCAGATAAAATAATGAAATACAGAAATATTCTGTTTTATTTCTGTGTTTATGCAGAAATAATCAGTGTAAACCCATCCTTTAAATTATGACCAAGCGATTTTAAGATAAGAGCAATTAATTTTATTACTCAAAAATAAGCCTTCTATTTTTCCTTATGAAAAAAGGGTGAAGCCCAATCTCGACTGCACCCGGTAGTTAGAAAAAATAAATCCCTCTTTTCTTACATAGAAAACCGAAATACTTTCGCTCCATGACTATTTACAGAGATATTAAACGCCCCATTAAAACGACCAATATCCTGTTTCGCCCAAAGGTCACGTACTTTGGCATTGCCTTTTAAACCCAATTCTTCCCAATTGATTTTAATATCTTTTGCTTCTTTTCCGAGATTGAAAAACGCCACATTGAGGTCTTTTGAATTGGGCATTTTAGATACCCACACACAAACATCATCTTTTCTATACAACTGTTTTGCCTCAATGCCTTTTTGATTGACCGCTATGACTTCGGGATTTGTCAATAATTTTAATACAAACGGCGTATTTTCGGGCAAATTGCCGCCCATCATCAAGGGTGAACGGCAAATACTCCAAAGGGTTATATGGGTATAATGCTCATCTTCTGTTAAACGACTGTATCGTTCCTGACCTACGGGACCACGTTTGGCAATCTTACCAATTTGCAACATATCCGCATCGGGATAAGCGTTTTTATCGGTAACAGAAGCCCATTTTTCACAGAGTTCAAATTGTTCCGCCACTTGTTCCCACGAATCCCAAAAATCCTTTGAAATGCGCCATAATTCTGCATTTTGTACGGCATGGTCACGGTTTTCATATTTCATGTTCAAAGAAAGCGATAAAACAATGGGTCTGCCGCATTGAGCAATGGCTTTACGCATGGCTTCCACTTCGCTACGGCGATAGGGATATTTTTCATCGAGGTCGGTATCATCTACTTTTACATAGTCCACGCCCCATTCGGCATAGAGTTTAAAAATAGAATTGTAATACTCTTGGCTACCCACTTTGGTCATATCAACGCCCCACATGCTGTTGAGCCACGGGCATTTTGAGGTCGTATCGCCCACCATATCCGCCGTAACGTCTTGTGTGCCGAGAATAGGTGTTTTTGCCCAATACGCTTGTCGTGGAATACCCCGCATGACGTGAATACCAAATTTTAAACCCAATGAATGGACATAATCTGCCAATGGCTTAAAACCTTTACCGCCTGCGGCAGACGGAAATTTGCGTGGGTCGGGGAGGAGTCGCCCATTTTTATCCATCGGCATCCACGGTACTAAGCCGCCTTTTGGCAATTTATACTGAGGGGGGTTGTCTTGGTGGCTGCCCGGTGGATGCGGATAGAACCAACAAAAATCTATGACCACGTATTGCCAGCCATATTGCTTCATATTTTTAGCTAAATATTGGGCATTGGCTTTTACTTCGGCTTCTTCCACCGTTGCACCGTAGCAATTATAAGAGTTCCAACCCATTGGTGGGGTAGGGGCAACGCCTGTTTTGGGCTTTAGGCTTTGGGCGTGTAGTGTGTTGAGACTGATACAAAGCCCTATCAAAAGGCTAAATTTGAGATTTTTCATAGAAAGAATTTATATTTTTTATTGAACCTCAAACTTAGAAATACCCCCTCAGTATGGTAAGCGTTTTTTTACGGATTTGTTGTTGCTTTATCCTTTTGTAATCAAAGCCACCCAATCCCCCTCAGTATTGGGCGCAGAAATAGAACCATTCACTCCTTTTTTAGCCGATAAATAGCCGCCTTTTCGAGGATTAAACCACTGCACTTGCCATTTGCCCGAAGGTAAATTAATTGCCGTTGAACCGCCTTTGGGCAAATAGACAATGTAGATTTCACTCGCTTTTCCAAAAACATAATCATCGGCAGAAGCCGTTAATTCGTCCATACTCCGCATTTCCCAAAAAGGTAGTTTTTGCATAAAATCCCTTGCGATTTTGGCTTGTTCGTACTTGTGGGCGCGGGTACGGTGGTCTTGGGCATTGAGGTCATTGGCTTCGGTTTGGTAGCCGTAGTAGTATTCCACGCCTGCACCGCCTGCCATAAATGTTCCCCACAAAACGCCATGCCTTACTTTGTCGGCATTATCGGGCTTTTTGCCTACATAAGTCGGGTAATCGCTATCAACCGTTACGCCTGTACCTGCATCGCCTTGTTCATCGTTGCAAACTACCCAAGGTTTGCCCGATTTTTCAGACAATTCAACCCAACGCTTTACTTGCTGATGCGTTTCATTAATATTTAATTGCAACGATGCGCCTGTTAATTCGGATTGAAAACCCACTAAATTCAAGTAATAATAATCGAAATTGGGTCTTTCTACTTTGATTTTATCTTGATTGGGCGTATAATGAGGTGGAAAAGTATGTTGCACAACATGGTTTTTATAAGGGTCAAGATTGCGGATATAAGCCGCCGTTTTGCGGACAACGGATACATCAACATTGGTTTCCTCACTCAAATTCCAATTCAAAGCCAAATGGTGTCCAAAGCGGGCTATCAATTCTCGATAGTACAATTTTCTATCATCTGACAAATCAAAACGCCCCATCGTTGAAGCACTTTCATTTTCAAAGGTTTTGACATGCAAAAACATACCTTTTGTCTCAGCATAATCAAAAATGTGTTCCCACTGGTCGAGTTTGGAGCAATCAAAACGGTCGTGAATCACCGCTGCGTCCCATGCTTTTGACTCTTTTGAGGCATTGATAAAAGTCGAATCTTGTTTTACCAAATGCGGATACACGCAGCCATCATCGCCATCAACGGAAAAAGTAAGAAATGAAAACGCATTTTGCCCTTTTTGATGCAAATAATTGATTGCGCCCATAAGGTTTTTGCCTTTGCCATTTTGCCAAGTGAATTTATCGGCAGTGGTTTCATAATCTTGGGCGTGTGGTTGCCATGTTTTCATCAATTGCAAATAGTCTTTACCCAATTTGCCATAACCATTCAAAGTGCCGTCAAAATCGGTATAGTGCAGCATATTTTCGGGCGAATCTGCCCCTGTTTTTAAAAAATATTCGCCTGTTTCAGCCCATTGTAAATAGCGTTTGCCGACATAATTCAACCGCCCTTTGGCGCGGTTATCGGGTAAGGATTTATCGTTATTCGCAATATCAAAACTGCCTTTTGCGCCATCCATATAACCCGCCGAAACACCCCCCTCAGTAATTGCAGCGTTTTCACCCGCTTTAAATGCCGCTTGATACGACCATTTTCCCGTTTTTTCAGGTGTAAAATGCACGCGCCAAATAGTACCTTTTGTGGCACTCGTATTTGCGGCATTACCATCAGCTGCATAATAGGCAGGCACAACCAAAATAGGTGCGCCGCTTTCGTGCGTGAAAGTCACATCTAAGCGATAATAGGTAAATGGATTGGGCTGCGCCAATTCATCGGTCATAGGACCTTCAAAATCAAGCGTGATTTTATGCCATTTTTTTAATTCACCCGATATATTTTGGGCAAAAGAAAAGGTACTTATAAAAAGTAAGACGAGTAGGACGAGTTGTTTTTTCATAAAAAAGCAGGTTTTATTCAATAATGGAGTAAAAATATAAAAGCAAGCCGTAATAGCTTGCTCTTTTTAAACAGTAATATAGCTCATTTATTCAGATTTTCGACCCCCTCAGTATTTTTCCTTCAAAATCAATCTTAAAACGGCATTTCCTTGACAATTTTAATCGTATGCCCCACATCTTCCATACGTGCATCTCCAAAACGCCCCCTCAGTAAAACGCCCTTTTTCAAGTAAAATCCTTTCCTTCCCCAAGATTTACAATTTCGTTACACTCTTTTACACATATTTTTAGGCATTTATTGGGTAAGAACGGTAGTTTTGTGCCAAAGTCAAGTAACCAAAATGATTTTACTTTAAAACATATCTTTCATCACTCAATCCATTCATCATGCTAAGAAAAAATAAGAGCCTATTAATCGTTTTGTGCATTTTATGGACAATTAACCTTTTTGGACAAACAGAACCCTTCTCGGATTGTGCGGCTATTTTCCTTAATGAAAAATTAGTTGTAGATGATTATTCGCCAACTGGGAAGTGCCAATTACCTCTTTCTGCAACAGGAAAACTCACTGTTTGCAGCGCAACTGTCGAAAATGACAAATGGCTATGTACCGAAAAAATTGATTTTAGAGTGGCGATTAAAGACGGCAATACTAAAACGCTGTGGTCTTTTTCTGACCAAACATTTAAGGAAATTGATTTTAAACAGGTCTTAGCAAAATGCAAAAAAGGCGATTTTGTGGTCATTCTTACTGTGAATAATCTTCATGCTTTGCCGCACAATGAGATATTGGTTGAGTAAAGGTGATAAATACCTAAAAAAAATTACACTCTTAAACTTATTAGAGAATAATATGAAATTGGAAACAAAATAAATCACACACAATCCTTTTTCGTTAATAAAAACCTCAAAACCCTTCACAATACTATTAAAATCTAAAAATGTAGGTCAAAATACTGAGGGGGTGCTTCCATGTTGCGGAAGCACTCCCTCAGTATTTTCCCTCAAAATCAATTCTCAAACGGCATTTCATTCTTAATTTTGATAGTATTACCCAAATCTTCCATTTCAAAAATCCTTGCCCGAATATTACCAGAATTGGGTTGGTGCAAAGTCATCATCAAACGCCCCTCAAAGGTTTTGAAAAGCATGGCATGACCGCCATTATTGCAGTATAAAACGTCTTGTTGCTGTTTCCATGCGCCTGTCAATTTGCCATTTGAAGACTCGGCAATACCCACTGTATAACCACAAGAGCTAAAACTTGACCACAACATCAGTAATTTTCCCGTTTTGGTGCGATAAAACCATGCGCCATCGCTGACAAAACCTGTGGCATTATAAGGTTTGGCATTGATGCTTTTTACCCAATTGGCATCGGTGACTTTGAATATCGTTTTGGCGACCCCCTCAGTATTTTTGAGGTTTTTTGAGAGTTTTATTCGTTCAAAAGTGCCTGTTTCTATTTGTACCCATTCGTGGCAAAAGACCAAATAAGGTTGTCCATTTTCAATAAAAAGTGTACCGTCTAATGACATCCAATCGGCGGGTGTATGCGGTTCATTTTTCAAAGGGGTGAAAATGCCATCGGGTTTGTCGCTGACTAAAATGGTTGTTCCCCGCATAGGCATATTGCGCCCTTTATCATTTGGCAACGGCTTTTCGGGATTGGATAAAGTGACAAAAAGATAGTATTTCCCTTTGTAAAAATGCACTTCTGGTGCCCACGCTCCATGACGAGGCGATGCCCAAGAATCATTCGGAATTTCAAAAACGGGTTTTGGGCTTTCCCAATGGTTCAAATCTTTGCTTGTGTACACCACGATACCATTATTGCCATTGGGCATAAGAGTTGTATCTTTTGCAGAGGCATAGAGGTAATAGGTTTTTGTTTTGGTATCGGTCAAAATGAAAGGGTCACGGACGAATAAATCGGCGCGTTTGGTGGTGTTTTGGGCGAAGATGCTTTTTGTAAAAAAGAGTAAAAGGCAAATATTTTTCAACATGATAGGTATATTTTAAACCAGTAGCCAAAATAGATACCCCCTCAGTATTTTGGTTGTTTTTTTGACCTTAAAAATTGTTTAAACAACTTTTAAAATTTATAAGGGTAGTTTTATTTTCAGAAATAAATTTTATTTTAAAAAATATTTCATAATAAATCAATTTTTTGAATTAAATTTGCACAAAATAGATTTATTATGCTAATTCAATTTTCGGTTAAAAATTATAAGTGCTTTAAGGAAGAAGTAAAATTGAGCATGATTGCTTCAAATTACGACAAAGACACGCATTGGGAGAGCAATATCTGCCCTGTGCCTATGTTTCATTTACACTTATTAAAAAGTGCGGTCATTTATGGTGCAAATGCCAGTGGTAAAAGCAAGTTGTTGGAAGCCTTAGCTTTTATGAAAGAATGGATTTATAATTCTTCAAAAGAAAGCCAAGTGAATGAACCTGTTCCCGTTGAGGTCTTTAAATTTAGTAGCGAAACAGAACAAGAACCCAGTATGTTTGAAATTATTTTCATTTATCAAAATCAACTTTTTCGCTATGGTTTTGAAGCAACTAAACAAGGTATTCAAGCGGAATGGTTGTACCATCGTCCAAAAACGAAGGAAATTGAAATTTTTTATCGGGATAAAAGCCAGTTTGAGGTGCATAAAAACTTTAGAGATTTAGCGAGTTTGGTTAAAAATAATATGGTACGGCACAATGCTTTAATGTTGTCGGTTGCCGCACAATTCAATAATGCCTTAGCCAAAGATGTTTTTGCTTGGTTCGACCAATTATTTATTCTTATTGATAAAAACTATAACAAATATTTCCACTATACCGTCACCAAGTTATTTGATGATGCAGAATATCTGAATATTATGGAGTTGATAAAAAAAGCGGATATTGGTATAGACGATATTAAATTTTTAAAACAAAGCACTTCTAAAACCAAACAGCAAGACCTTGATTTAGAGGCTTATACGACCATTGCTTTTCATAAAAAATACAATGAATTAAAAGAGCAAATTGGGACTGAATACTTGATAATGGATAAAGAGGAATCTTTCGGCACAGTGAAATATTTTATGATATTGGGCTTTTTGTTAGAGGCTTTGAAAAAAGGTAAAATCTGTATCATTGATGAATTAGACGCTGAATTACATTCCAATTTGGTTGTCAGTATTATTAATTTATTTCATAATGAAAAAATCAATAAATACAATGCTCAACTTATTTTTAATACACATAATACGAATTTATTAAGTGCCAATCTATTTCGTCGTGACCAAATATTTTTTACTGAAAAAGACCGTTACGGGGCGGCTTCTCTGTATTCTTTGCACGATTTTACAACAGAAGAGGGTATAAAAGCCCGAAAGCAAGAAGATTTTGAGACAAATTACATACGTGGTAAATATGGTGCTATTCCTTATTTGGGTGAATTTGACAAACTCTCTATTTTTCAATAAAAAGGAAAACTAAAACTCGAATGGCATCTAAAAAAAAACGTCTGATAGAACGCTCACGCCGCCGACCTGTATTAGATAGGGAGGCTTCGCCTATTAGAAAATTAGAGAAAAAGTCTTTCTTAATAGTTTGTGAAGGCGAAAACACAGAACCAAGCTATTTCAATAAGTTCAAATTAAGTACAGCCACCGTTAAAACCATCGGTGAAGGGTATAATACGCTTTCGTTGGTGCATAGAACCAGTCAAATCGTAGAGGAAGAAAAAGCCAAAGGCAGAGCCTATGATTTCGTCTGGTGTGTTTTTGACAGAGATAGTTTTACACCAAAAGATTTCAATGAAGCTATTAGGCAAGCACAAGCCTATGGCTATTCCGTAGCTTACTCCAATCAGGCATTTGAGTATTGGTTTATTTTGCATTTTGAAGACCATCAAGGCGGTGGTTTGAATCGGAAAGATTATGATGCTAAAATAAATGGCTATTTAAAACCGTTCAAATGCCAATACGAGGGCAAACAATCCAAAACTGTTTCTGATATTTTTTTTGAAGTCATGCTTCAAATTGACTCGAAAACCAAACAAATACGGCAAGATTTAGCTATCCAAAGAGCAAAACGGGTTTTAAAATTCCATGAAGACTCAGAAATAACGCCCGAACAAGCCGAGTCTTCCACAACTGTATTTAAATTGGTAGAATTGATGAAAAAATATATTTGAATGTTATAGATGATGCTCCAAAGGAGTCAATTTCCTTTCATTTTATCCTTCATCCAAGTAGATTTATTCGCCTTCGTCACCCGTTCTTTATCCAATTTTATCACCTTCCTATCGTAGGTATAAAAACCATTCATTTCATTTTCAACGTCCGTCCATTGGGTATAAACGGCAGCACTTAGACCGCCTTGCAGGAATTTATCGGTTATCATGCCGATAAATTTTTCATATTCTGCCGTAGCATCTTCCTTGCCTTTGTAATTGTAATGCACCCAAGGACCGTCCACGTCCCAAATATGTCCTTCGATATTGTAGCCGATTGCGCCATATTCGCCGTTGGCTGTGGCACGTTTGCTACTGACCAAAGGCAAAGACGGTGGGCGATAACTGTGATTGTCTTTGATATGCCCAACTTCATAATCCACGCTCGGTTTTCGGGCATCAACGCCACTATTGCCTGTAACCATGCGACTTGGGTCGAGTGCCATGACAAAATTGGTCAATCGTTCCACATCATACAGCCCCCAATGCTCGTTAAAAACGACCCAATTCACGATACTTGGGTGATTCCAATGCTGTTTGACCATGTATTGCAATTCGGTTTCAAATTGTATTTTTTCTTCTTCGGTGCGTTGTTTCATGGTGCTGGGCATATCCTGCCAGACCAAAATGCCCATTTTGTCGCACCAATAATACCAGCGTTGTGGCTCTATTTTGATATGCTTGCGTATCATATTAAAACCCCAATTTTTGGTTTGTTCAATGTCCCATTTCAAGGCTTCATCGGTAGGGGCGGTGTAGATGCCATCGGGCCAGTAGCCTTGGTCGAGAGGTCCGAATTGGAATAAGAATTCATTATTCAGAGCCAAACGGGGCGTGTTTTTATAGGATTTTAAACTAATTTTACGCATACCGAAATAACCTTGTACTTCATCTTTGGCTTCTAAACTATCTTTTAAAACAATTTTCACATCGTATAAAAACGGATTATCGGGCGACCATAGTTTAGGCTTCGGAATACTGAGGGGGGTAGGTTTATTCAAATCGGCGGTGGTTCTGCCGACTTCTGTTGTGCCATCAAAAGCTATAATTTCCGCTTTCCAACGACTGCCGACTTGTTGCGAGGGATTGACCGTTATTGTTATTTCTTCATTATCAATATCGGGTGTGATGTGAAAATCCTTGATACTCACTTTCGAGACAGGTTCCAGCCAAACCGTTTGCCAGATGCCCGAAGAAGGGCAATATGAATACCGTTGGGGGTTCATAAAACGGCTATTTTCCTGTTTTCCCACGGCAATTGCTTCATCATTGCCAGGGTCAAAGACGGAGACAATGAGTTCTTGATTGCCTTTTTCGGTTAAAAAAGGGGTAATATCGTAGGAAAAAGCATCGTACCCGCCTCGATGTGTGCCGACACTTTTACCGTTCAAATAGACCGTCGCTTCCCAATCCACTGCGCCAAAATGGAGTAAAATGCGCTGCCCTTTCCACTCGTTAGGTACAGTAAAAGTTCGGCGATACGTTGCCCGACGACTATCAAACTGTTTCCGCACACCCGATAAAGCCGATTCCCACGGATAAGGCACCAATATCTGCCCGTCCAATTTTTTATTAAAAACAAAAGACTGTCCTTCTTGAAATTCCCATAATCCGTTCAAATTTTGCCATTTATCCCGCACCATCATCGGGCGAGGATATTCAGGCAATGGATTTTGAGGATTGACCTTTCCCGCCCATTCGGTACTGAGGGGGGTGTTTGCCATTTTCCAGTTTTGGGAAAAGGCGAGGTTTTGGAGCATTAATAAAAGTAGAATTAGTTTTTTCATTATTTTAATTTTTGTCAAAAATGACAAAGACAACCAAAAATGACTGTCTTTTTTATCCGAATAATTGGCTTTTATTAAAAAAAATACTGAGGGGGGCTGCCATGTATCATTTTTTATAGAAAATACCTTAAATTTAGCTATAAGTATATCTTTCAATTAAGTTGTGGCTGATTTAAAGCTATATTCAGCCATAAGTCACTCAAAAAATACACTTATGGCTGATTATAAGGCATAAGTGAGTTGAACATTATTTAGGGCAAGTTCAAAATCAAATAAAAATGGGGGCTTTATTTGAGCCACCTTTAATAATTGAAAAAAACACTTTATGTCACTCAAAGCATGATGAATACAAAGTCACCCTATTTTATTCATATTTTTGGAAAAACGTGCATTTTTCTACTTATAGCGATTAATAAATTTTCAATACTCGCTATATCTACCTATATTTGCACACTTATAGCGACTAATATAGAATTATCTTTCGCTATAAGTTGGTTTTCATTTATTAAAACTTTGTAGTAATGGAAAAGATAGTAGGTAGAGAAAAAGAAATTGACACCTTGAAAAACTTATTGACGACCGATGAATCAGAATTTGTTTCAGTTATCGGGCGGCGGCGAGTTGGAAAAACGTTTTTAATAGAAACTGTTTATGCTGAACTCATGGCGTTCAAGATTACGGGCATTCAAAATGCAACAACGGAAGAACAATTAGAACATTTTGCAGAGGTTTTGACAACACAAAGCCAATCCTTGTTGCCTATTGAAGTACCCAAATCATGGTTAAGAGCATTTAGTTTATTGATTCGGTACTTAGAAACAACCAAAACACCCCATAAAAGAGTGGTGTTTTTTGATGAATTGCCGTGGCTTTCCACACATCGCTCCAAGTTTTTAGATGCTTTTGGTTATTTCTGGAACAGCTGGGCAGTCAACAATAATATTGTGGTCGTCATTTGTGGTTCTGCGGCTTCGTGGATGATAGAAAAAGTAGTGCATAACAAAGGCGGACTTTACAATCGAGTAACAAAACGGATTCATCTACGCCCTTTTTCACTACATGAAACAGAATTGTATTTGCAAAAAAAAGGCTTGAATCTGAATCGTTACCAAATTACAGAATTGTATATGGCAATAGGTGGGATTCCACATTATTTAAAAGAAATTCAAAAAGGAGAGAGCGTTGCTCAAAATATTGACCGTATCTGTTTTGACGCAGACGGTGCTTTATATGATGAATTTGGACAACTGTACCAATCTTTATTTGACCATGCCGAAAACCATGTTGCTATTGTAAGAGCTTTAGCTTCAAAGCCTTCGGGCATGACCCGAGACGAAATTGTGAAAAACGCAAATGTCTCAAATGGCGGTGGATTGACTAAAACCCTTGATGAATTGATACATTCTGGATTTATCACCGAGTATCAACCGTTTGAGCGCATGAAAAGAGAAGCCTTGTTCCGTTTGACAGATGAATATTCACTTTTTTATCTGAAATTTATTGAAAAAATGAAACAAGAAGGCGCAAACATTTGGCAAAATTTTGAACAAACATCCAATCATCGTGTCTGGAGTGGCTATGCCTTTGAAAGTATTTGTTTGAAACATATCGCCCAAATTAAAAAAGTATTAGGTATTACAGGTGTTTTTTCGACGACTTCTACTTTTTATCATAAAGGTGCAGAAGGCATGGCTGGTTGCCAAATTGACCTCTTAATTGATAGAAATGATAAGGTTATCAATCTTTGTGAAATCAAATGGGCAAATGGAGAATATGTCATAACAAAAGCTTATGCCAAAGAATTGCGTATGAAAATGACTTTGTTCAAACACTATTCACAAACCAAAAAACAAGTATTTTTTACTTTTGTAAGTTCTTACGGTGTGGTAAAAAATGAAAATTGGGGCATGATTGATAAAGAATTGACTTTAGATGCTTTGTTTTCATTGGCTTGATTAAGAAGGCGCATAAAAAAGCCGTTTTTTCATTGAAACAAAAATTTCAACGAAAAAACGGCTTTTATTTACTAACATTACGCAGTTATTAATGCAGCTTTTTAGCTTAAAATACTGAGGGGGTATTTTACCAAAAGCGCACATAAATAGCCGATAACAGAAGTAAAGTAATCGCAATCAAAGCTGTTGTGCGACCATCTAATTTGAACATAGACGCATCAATTTCAAAGGCATTTTTGTCTTCTTTTGGACCTAACGAACTCACCAATACCATTGCCAATACTGCAAAACCAAAAGCCAAACCCATACAAATCAAAAATGGAATTTCGTAACTGCCTTTACCATTTGGAAAGGCTGTATAAAGGAAGGTTTCATTGCCCAATACTGAGGGGGCAGCTTCGTTGAAAAAGACGGATAAAATGAACCCGACCAACAAACCCACGATACCCGCAGTGCCCGTTGTACGCTTCCAAAAGAAACCCAACATAAACATCGCAAACACACCTGGAGAGATAAAACCCGTATATTTTTGAATAAAATTGAAACCACCTTCACCACCAATGCCGAGGCTATCGTCCCAAGTCAATAAAACCGCAAAAATCATGGCTAACACGATTGTAATACGCCCAACACGGACTAACTGCTTTTCTGTCGCATCTTTTTTGATGTAATCTTTGTAAAGGTCGAGGGTGAAAATAGTGGAAATTGAATTCGCTTTTCCTGCCAAACTCGCCACAATTGCCGCCGTCAATGCCGCCAAAGCCAACCCTTTCAAACCATTGGGCAAAAAAGCGAGAATGGACGAATACGCATTGTCGGAATTGAATTGACCGCCTGCCGTCATACCTGCTTGCAACTCGCCGTTTTGGTAAAGCACATACGCCGCAATACCTGGCAACATAACGATAATAGGCATCATCAATTTCAAAAGACCTGCGAATAAAATACCTGTTCTTGCCGTTTTCAAATCTGCTCCCAAAGCCCGTTGTGTGATGTATTGGTTGCAACCCCAATAGTTGAGATTGACAATCCATTGACCCGCAAAATACATCGCAATGCCTGGCAACATCAAGTATTTGTTGATATACGCTTGACTTGCATTGGCATCAGGTTTTGCTAAAATCATGTGAAAATGGTCGTCCGCTTTTAGGACGAGTTGATTAAAACCCGCCATAACATCTTTGCCCATACCGAATTTTTCACTCACCATTGTTAAAGCCATATACGTTGTTGCCAAGCCGCCAACAATAAGCACTAACACTTGAATGACATCGGTATAACCAATGACTTTCATACCACCCAAAGTGATAATGAGGGCAAAAAAGGCTAAAAGCACCAAAATAACATGAAAATAACCGCCCCCTACTAAATTATCAATCGCCAAAGCCCCCAAGTAGAGGATTGACGTGAGGTTGACCAAGACATAAAGGAAAAGCCAAAAAATAGCCATCGTCAAACTGACCGTCGAATTGTATCGTGTTTTCAAAAACTGAGGCATCGTAAAAATGCGGTTTTTGAGATAAATGGGCATAAAAAAGACGGCTATGATAATCAAGGCAATCGCCGCAATCCATTCATAAGCCGCTACCGCAATACCGACTGAAAAACCATTGCCCGACATACCGATAAATTGCTCGGCTGAAATATTGGAAGCAATGAGGGAAGCCCCAATTGCCCACCAAGTCAATGAACCTTCTGCTAAAAAATAATCTTTTGTGTCGGCTGCCTCTTTTCGTTTTTGGTTATAAATCCAAAAGCCATAAGAAGCAACAATGACAAAATAAATGGCGAAAACCGCCCAATCTGCAAAATTAAGACCTGTTTGCATGGATATTTTTCGTTTTTAAAAAATTATGATAAATTAGATTTCTTGCCCATAATAAGCCCCTTCACCATGTTTTCGGAAGTAATGCTTATCTTTTAATGTCTGTTTTATCTCTGATACTGAGGGGTTAAGTTGGCGGGTTAAATACGCCATTTTAGCCAATTCTTCTAAAACGGAGGCATTATACACTGCTTTTGCGGCTGTTTTACCCCAAGTGAAAGGTCCATGACAGGCAACCAAAACCATTTCGACTTCATCGGGTGAAAGGTTTTGTTTTTTGAACATATCCAAAATTTGATTGCCTGTTTCATGTTCATAATCGCCTTGTATCATGGCATCAGTCATAACATCTGTAACGGGTACAGAGGGAATAAGATGGTCGGCATGGGTTGTTCCTAAATTGGGAATGGGCATTAAGGCTTGCGCCCACGCCACCGCATAAGTAGAATGGGTGTGACAAATGCCGCCAATATTGTCAAATTTTTGATACAGTAAAATATGGGTTTTGGTATCAGAAGACGGGCGCATTTTGCCGTCAATGACCTTGCCTTCTATATCCAAAATGACAATATCTTTTACCTTTAAATCCGAATACGGAACGCCACTTGGTTTGATACCTACTATGCCCTCTTTGCGGTCAATAGCGGAGACATTACCAAAGGTATAAATCGCCAATTTTTGTTTAGGTATCTCCATATTGGCTTCGTAAACTTGCTCTCTTAGACTTTTATATTTCATCGAATTTTATTTCATTTTTTCTGTAAAATCACCCATTTTCACATACTTTTCATACAATTTTTGATAAATATCTGCCTTATTTTCATTCGGCAAATACTCGGCATCAAAACCCGAAGACATGGCTTTTTGGGCATCTTCCAGCGTTTTATAAACACCTGCTGCCGTTGCTGCACACATCGCCGCCCCCAAAGCACAGGCTTGCTCAGATTTGACCACTTTAATCGGCATTTGCAGCACATCTGCGAGAATTTGCATCACAAAAGGCGATTTTTTAGCCACACCACCAATCGCCACGACTTTTTCTATTTTAACCCCTTCGCTCCGAAAACGGTCAACAATTGCCTTTGAACCAAATGCCGTAGCTTCTACCAATGCCTTGAAAATAGCGGGGGCATCATGGCTCAAATCCAAGCCCGAAATCAAACCTTTTAAAGTATGGTTGGCATCGGGCGTGCGTCTGCCATTGAACCAATCGAGTGCCACAGGGTCGTTGATACTGAGGGGTAGGGTAGCGGCTCGTTCAGCGAGTTTGGGAATGATATTTTCCGCCATCTTTTCCGCTTGTTTTTCAGTCATAAAGGTTTTTAAAGGAAAACTCAACAGCCTTTGAAACCACGCATAAACATCACCATAAGCCGATTGCCCCGCTTCCATGCCCAACATATTCGGGATAATAGAGCCATCTACTTGCCCACAAATGCCTTTTATCAATAAATGTCCCACTTCTTCATTCGGTGCTATGAGCATATCGCAAGTAGAAGTTCCCATCACGCGCACGAAAGTATAAGGCTCGATGTACGCTCCGACTGCGCCCATGTGGGCATCAAAAGCCCCTACGCCAATCGTGACATTTTCAGAAAGCCCTAATTTTTTAGCCCATTTTTTAGAAAGCGTACCCATATCCCTATCAGAAGTATAGGTATCTCTAAACAAACGGCTTCTTAAACCTTTTAAAACAGGGTCTAATTGAGTTAAAAAATCCTCTGAGGGCAAGCCTTCAAATGCTTCATGCCACATCGCTTTATGTCCTGCGGCACAACGAGAGCGTTTTATACTGAGGGGGTCGGTATTGCCCGTCAATTCAGCCGAAACCCAATCGCAATGCTCAACCCACGAAAAAGCGGCTTTTTCTACTTGTTTATCTACCCTTAAAGTGCGGAGTATTTTAGCCCAAAACCATTCAGAACTGTATATGCCGCCGACATATTTTGTAAAATCGGTGTCCCATCTATGCGCCAATTGGTTGATTTCCTCCGCTTCTTTGTTGGCAGTATGGTCTTTCCAAAGGATAAACATACCGTTGGGATTGTCCGCAAATTCGGGCAACATACTGAGGGGGGTGCCGTTTTTATCCACCGCACAAGGCGTAGAACCTGTGGTGTCAACAGAAATACCCACAACGTTTTTTGCGATGTCTTTCCCTGCTTTTTTCAAAGCCTGTTTGATGACTACCTCCAATCCTTCAAGATAATCCAAAGGGTGTTGGCGGTATTGCGATTGTGCAGGGTCGCAATACAAGCCTTTTTTCCAACGGGGGTAGTAAAAAACGTGGGTAGCGACTTCTTCACCGTTTAGGGCATTGACTATTAAGGCACGGACGCTGTCTGTTCCGTAATCAAGACCTATGACATATTTCATAATAATTTTTCTTATTTTTTATAAACCAATTCATTCCATCTTAACTCATTTTTAAATTGCCGCAAATCTGTCTTCGCATCAATCACCACCATTTCAACACCCATCATCGCCGCAAAATCTTCCCAATACTCGGTTGTTAAGTTTTGAGAATAAACGGTATGGTGTGCGCCCCCTGCATAAATCCACGCGGCACAACCTGTGTTCATGTCGGGTAAAGGCTTCCAAAAGGCTCTCGCAACGGGTAGTTTGGGCATTGGGGCGGGCGCTTCAACGGCTTCTACTTCATGCACAATCAGACGAAAACGATTGCCCATATCTACAAGCGTCACATTTAAAGCGGGACCACTGGCGGCATTGAAAACGAGGCGAACAGGGTCAGCTTTGCCACCTATGCCCAATGGATGTATCTCGCAACTCGGTTTAGCATTGGCGATACTGGGGCAAATTTCGAGCATGTGTGCGCCCAAAACGAGTGGATTATTGGGGTCAAAATGGTAGGTATAATCTTCCATAAATGAGTTGCCCCCTGCCATGCCACTTGCCATTACTTTGGCAGCCCGCACAAGGGCAGCCGTTTTCCAATCGCCTTCACCACCGAAACCATAACCCGCCGCCATCAAGCGTTGAGACGCAATACCGGGCAATTGTGCCAAGCCATGTAAATCTTCAAAAGTATCGGTATAGCCTTTGAAATTACCTTGCTCCAAAAAGGTTTTTATGCCCAATTCTATTTTAGCGGCTTCTCGCAAAGAAGCGTATTGGCTGCCATTTTTACTTAATGAATCTTGTAAAACATAACTTTCTGCGTATTCAGCGACTAAATCATCAATGTCTTTTTCAGAAACAGCATCAACTATTTTAACCAAATCGCCTACGCCATGCGTATTCACAGAATAGCCAAATTGCATTTCCGCTTCTACTTTATCGCCTTCGGTCACAGCCACTTGGCGCATATTATCGCCAAAACGGACGAATTTGCCGCCTTGCCAATCAAAACGGGCGGCAGCAACGCGTGTCCAAACATTTATACGCGCCAATACTGAGGGGTCTTGCCAATGACCAACTACAACCTTTCTTTCCATACGCAAGCGAGACATCATATAGCCATATTCTCTATCGCCATGTGCCGATTGGTTGAGGTTCATAAAATCCATATCAATTTCAGAGAAAGGAATATCTCGATTGAATTGGGTATGCAAATGACAAATCGGTTTTTGCAAGGCTTGAAGCCCCCGAATCCACATTTTAGCGGGTGAAAAAGTGTGCATCCACGTAATAATCCCGATACAATTGGTATCCCCATTGGCGGCTTGACAGACTTTATAAATCTCATCGGGTGTGGTGACAACGGCTTTAAAATTGATGCGAACCGCTATTTTATCCGATTTATCAAAAGCCTTAGCAATGGTTTTGGCGTGGTCGGCAACGGTTTTTAATACCTCATCGCCGTAAAGATGTTGGCTGCCTGTAACAAACCAAACTTCTAAATTTGAAAGATTAATCATAAGAAAAGAATTTTGAGTGCAAATTTATAGTTCAAAGATTACAAAGCCTTGTCAAAGTCCGTCAAAACATAGTGTGTGCTGCGTCCGCCAAAATCTTCCTTACGCAATATGTTTTTATCCATCAAATCTTGAATATCCCGCAACGCTGTATCCGATGAACATTTTGCTATTTTAGCCCATTTGGAGGTATTAAGTTTGCCTTCAAATGGACCTAATAATTTATTGAGCATCAGAATTTGACGCTCATTCAAAATTGTTTTGGCGTGTTTTTCCCAAAATTTGGCTTTGAATAAAACTTTTTCGAGCGTGGTTTCAGCCGTTGTCAAGGCTACCATTAGGCAATCTAAAAACCACATCAGCCATGCACTAATGTCTGGCGTGCCTTTTTGCGTTTTTTCTAAAATCGCATAATAACCACTGCGCTGCGCTTGAATTTGAGCCGACATACTGTAAAAACGTTGCGAACTATCCTCCGCTCGAGCCAATTGCATATCTGTAATCGCCCGTGCAATTCTTCCATTGCCATCATCAAAAGGGTGAATTGTGATAAACCATAGATGGGCAATTGCGGCTTTTAAAACAGGGTCAAGCTCTTGTTCAGCATTAACCCATGCTGTAAAATGGGGCATTTCCGTTGGCAATCGCCCCGCATCAGGTGCTTCAAAATGCACCCGTTCTTTACCCATACCGCCCGAAACTACTTGCATTGCGCCCGTTTCGTCTGTGCGCCATTGAGCGACTTTTATTTTGTACATACCACTCCGACCTGTCGGAAACAAGGCTGCGTGCCAATCAAATAACCTATCAATTGTCAATGGATTTTGATGATTTTGCGTTGCATCAAGCATCATTTGAACCACCCCATCAACGTGCCTATCTGATGGTACAAGCCCCGCAATGTCCATTCCCAAATGCCGTGCAATAGACGAGCGAACTTGTTCTGGCTGTAAAAATTCGCCTTCTATTTCGGTGGATTTCAAAACATCTAAAGTCAATGTTTCTAAAACAGCTTCTTGTTTCAAGTCAAAGCCAAGCATCTGCATTTTGCCCATGAGTTTGCCTTGCTGGTTGCTTACAGCCGCTAATTTTGGGAACAATACATTTTTGTCGAATGTAAAATTTGTCCAGTCTTGAAGTTGATGAATGTAGCGCATCTTTATTTTATTTGGGGTAAAAATACAAAATGCGGCGAATAAACGTATTATTCGCCGCATAATTTGCGGCGAATAATACGTTTATTCGCCGCAAACCTTAAAAATACCCCATCAGTATTTCTTCAAGCTTTGATTTACGGGTAAAATCTTAGGAAAATCTAAGATTATAATTACATTAAAAAAGCCTTTAAACGCAATATCTCAAGGCTTTTTTATAAAAAATACTGAGGGGGTCAATTCACTTTTATTTCAATCGTTTTAAACCGCCGTTCAATCTCATATTCTGTTGCTAAAACCTCATCGGCACGGTTTGTTTTGTAGCCATCGCCAGTGTACTTTTTGCGACCAATATAAGTAGCCACCATCGTAGCCGTATAAGTGCCTGCGGTGGCGTATTTGTACTTGTACGTTTGCGTTTTACCCTCAAAAACGTAAGGTATGGTTACGCCTGAATTGAAAGTGCGTATCATATTATCAGAAGAACCCAAGCGAACTTCTTGGATATACACATTGCCTTTGTAAGAAAGCAAATCGCCGTCATCATCTGTAAGGGTTGGCACATCCGCATTGAAAATTAGGCGCACTTCGTCAATTCCGTTTGCGCCTTTGAGCGTTGGATTGGCTGTACGCCATGCCGTAATAGTGGCGGCGAGGTCAAAACTAAGATTGTCTAACAGTTCTCTGACGGCCTGGGTAAAATAGGTGACGGCAGATTCCTTTCCGTCAATTACGACTTGAACACCAAAACGCACGCTTTGTCCTTGTGTGGATTGTGGCGTAAAACCATCGGGGAAAGCGCAGAAAGGGGCAAAAAAGTTGTTCGCCACATTGCTCAATGCGCCTTTGCTGGTCAAAGTGGTATTTGTCCAATTCAACATGGCAGGTAAAACCGTTTTATTGGCTTTGAAAGTAAGCGTTTGCGGATTGCCGTCTGCCAATTTCAGTTGAATATAGCGAGAATTGGTAGAGTTTGAATAATCCCAAGGCACTAATTTGCCATTATAAACAGCCAAAGCACCTCCTGTATATTTAAAATCAGCAGGAACAGTTTCCACATTTGGCATTCTTAAATAATATTCTTTAAGAGAGTCAATGCGCTCTGCCAAAAGTTTTGTTCGCAGTTGTTCTTCCGTCAAACCTTGTTGTTCAACGAGGGCAATACGGCTTTTTTTGAAATCTTTACCCGCATCGCCTGTGTAAATAGACAAGGCATCTGCCCCTGCCCCAAAGGTGAAAGTGACTTCTTCGCCTTTATTGACAGTGGTTTTATCCGCCGTAAAAGATACGTCTATGACCTCAACACCTTCTTTGCGACAGCCGATTGTCATCAATAGTGCAAGAGCGAGTAAAAGGCTGTTTTTATAAATAAATCTTATATTTTTCATTGTTGTTTCTTTAAAAATGATAAATTGATGTACGATATTTGATGTACGATGTACGAAATCGTTAAATAAGTTGGAGTTTTCGTACATCGTACATCAAACATTGTACATCTTATTAGAATCCTGCATTTTGCTTCAAATTCGCATTGCGGTCAATTTCAGATTTTGGTATAGGCAAATATTCAAACTTAGGGTCTGAAACTTGCAATACTTGCTGACCGAAAGGCGTGGTTTGTAGGCTGCGTTTTGTCAAAGGATTGACCAATGTTTTATGTTGCGCTACCCTTGAAACCAATATACCATAACGGGTCAAATCATACCATCTTGCGTTTTGTTCACCTGCCAATTCTCTCCAACGTTCGTCCATTAACTCCGCTCTAAATTGGTCACTTGTTAAAGTGGCTGGGAAGTCTGGAACGTAGTTGGCAGTAGCAGGAAAACTCTTGAAATTGCGAATATCTGGCGCAGCAGGTGCTTCTCGCAAACCTCTGAAAGCGGAAATGTCGTTGTAATATTTTGTCAAAGTATCGGCTGCGTTTGCTGTTAAGGCGGGTGCAGGCGTTGACCCTACTTTGGCTTGTCTTTTGAAAATATCCCCATACGTTGCCTTGTAAGGTCCCGTAGCAATAATGCGTGTATCGGTGGTTAAGGTGGGATAATACACAAAGTTTCTTGCTCTATCGCGGAGGAGATTGACGGCAGCCCGAGCAGTCAAGGTATTACCCGCAGGAGCAGTATTTGGTCCTACCAATTCGTTGACGACTTCTGAATACATCAATAAAACTTCGGCATAGCGCAATACTGGCAAATCGGCATCATAGGTATTCACTGTATAATTCGGCTGCGTCAAAGGGTTGCGGCGGTATTTGACCAAGCGCACACCCGGTTGTGAACCGAGCGTACCACCACCCCAAATAATCGAAAAAGAGGTTTTACCACCCGTTTCAGTCACCACATCAGGCGTTCCTGGATTAAAGCGGAAAGCATTGACATCATTTACAATTTCAAACCAATAAGGGCGTGTAAATTGGTAAGGTTCGCTTGTTCTCAAAAAGATTTCACAATTTTCACCATCGGGGCAATCGGCTGCGGTATTTTGAAAACCAGCCACACCATTGACATTAAAACTGCGGAAATCACCTTCTTCAAATGTCCAAAACCGTCTGAC
>JAYVKQ010000755.1:0-3097 GCA_043768285.1 Saprospiraceae bacterium
AGATATGAGGTGAAACCGCAAAATCATTTCGCTTTTTTCCTCATGGCGGCGGCACTTACTCTGCTTAGATTATTAAGAATTTAATTACGCAACCAGTTCTTTGAAAATGAAAAAATTGCTTTCCATATCGCTCAAAATTGTCTTGTTGTTCGTGTTCACGACAGCAACATATTTCTCTGCGTGGGCGTGTGACAAAAGCAAAGCAAAAAAAGAAGTACAGCATACTGTTTCAAAATGCCAAAAAGCGTGTTGCAAAAAGGAGCAATCAAGTTCTAAAAGCAATTGCCAAACTGCGTGTTGTCAAAAACAGTCCTCAGATACTCAAAAACAAAAAAAAGGCTGTTGTGGTGACGGAGATTGTAACTGTAATTGCTCGATTTCCACAACCGTTTTAGCCGACTTACCTAAACTTCTAATACTTGATTTTTCAAGCCCTACGCCTGTTTTCATTTTCAAAAATGATTTCTTCTACAAACAGGTATTTTCAACTTCTTCTGTTAATGACATTTGGCAACCGCCGATAAGCGTCCTTTCTATTTGATAGCCATAGGTCTATCATTGTTTTTTCAATTTATTTATTTTTAATTTCATAAAAATCTGATTATCAAATGTTTAGTAAAGCTAAATCATTTGTTGCTTTGTCATTTGTGGCATTGGCAACTATCGTTGCTTGTAAAAAAAGCACTATTATGCCTAATTTGAATATCAATTATGCTGCCGCTTATGTGGTGAGTGGGGGCGATAATACGGTTCAAATAGTAAATCTTTTGACCAATAAAGTGACTGAAACGATTGGTTTGAATGGTGCGACTTTTCCGCATCATATTTATTTTAATAAAGATAAATCGCTTATGGCGATTGGTATTATTTCACAAGATATTAGTGCAGGACATGCTGCACACAATAGTTCAGTTACAAAAGGTTTTAAAGTTATCGTTTTGGAAACGGCAACGGGAAATGAACACCGTATTTTGAATACAACTTCATTACCACACAATGGTATTTTTTCGCCCGATAGTAAAGAACTTTGGATCGGACAAGGTGCAGATGCGGGTGAAGTATTCGTTTTTAGTACAACCGATTTTACGCAAACTAAGACGATAAAAGTCGGGAAAATGCCTTCCGAAGTCACATTTTCTGCCGACGGTAGCCTTGTTTTTGTTGCCAATACGGGCGATGCAACAGTTACCGTTATTGACCCCGTAACTAAGACCGTCAAAACGACTATTCCCGTTGGTGCTGCGCCTGTTGGTGCGTGGGCAGCGTCAAACGGAAAAATGTATTGCGATAATGAAACCGATAAAACAGTTTCTGAAATTGATGTGGCAACGCAAAAAGTAACGGAAACAATTGCATTGGGCTACAAACCTGGCTACGTGGCGTACAATGCTATGCTGAAAGAAGTTTGGGTAAGTGATGCAACGAACGGAAAGGTCATTTATTACAAAGTTATTTCGGGCAAATGGGCAAAACAAGGCGAAATCGTAACGGGCGCAGACGCTCACGCTATCACTTTTACGAATGACGAAAAAACGGCATACGTAACGAATCAAGGCGCGGCAACGGTTTCTGTTATCAAAACAACCGACCATAAAGTTGAGACAACAATTACCGTAGGCAGCAAGCCTAATGGTATTATTTTGAAACAATAATTTTCACCCAAAAACGCCCCAAATACTGAGGGGTATGTTTTACAATATTAAAATTTTAAAAAATGAAAAACGTATTGATATTCAGTTTATTATGCTTTTTTTCTTTGGCAATCACCGCCCAAGAAACTGCCAAGAAGGTAGATTTTAAAGCACCTACACCAAGTCCCGAAGCGGCTTTTACGCAGCAATTTGGCGGCAGTGAAATTGGCGTTGCTTATGCTCGTCCGTTGGCTCGTGGGCGTAAAGTTTTTGGCGCACTTGTGCCGTTTGACAGCCTTTGGCGCACGGGGGCATCTGAATCCACGACCCTAAAATTTAAGGAAGAGGTCATTGTCGGCGATAAAAAAATGGAGGCTGGTAAGTATGCTCTTTTTACCATTCCAAAGGCGGATGAATGGACGATTATCCTCAATTCAGACGTTACTTTACACGGGGCATTTGGCTATGATGCTCAAAAAGACGTGCATCGCTTCACCGTAAAACCGATGAAAACAGACCGTTTTTACGAGGTTTTTACCATCGAAATCAATGATTTTACGCCAAAAGGCGATGCGTCTTTGAATTTGATGTGGGAAAATACGATGGTCAAAATTCCTTTGAAAAATGTGCAAGATGAAGCCATTATGACCGAGATTCAAAAGCGGGTCATCGAAGGGAAAGAGCAAAATGCAGATGTTTTATTTCAATCTGCCGCTTATTATTACACCACGCAAAGGGATTTGAAACAAGCGGGACAATGGGCAACTGCCGCCGCAAATGCCGACCCTGAAAATTTTTATATCCCCAATTTAGCCCAAAAGATTTTTGCCGATTTGAAGGATTACAGAGCTGCTATGGACATGGCAAAACGGGCAATCCCTTTGGCAGAAAAGAAAAAAATGACCACAACTGTTGCCAATTTGAACAAACGAGTTGCCGAGTGGCAGGGCATTTTGGGCGAAAAACCTACTGAAATAACGGCAACAACGCCCGTTGTAAAAACGGAAACGATGCCTAAAACGGATGCTCACGCAGGACATGATATGTCAAAAATGGCTTCAAATACTGAGGGGGTAAAAAATCCGAAACCCGAAATCCAGAATCCGAAATCTACTGAGGGGGTAAAAACAGGGGATTTGAAAACCCAATTTGCACCCGTTTTGTCCGCTTATTATGGTTTAAAAGACGCATTGGTAGCGGATAACGCAAAATTAGCGGCTGAAAAAGGTAAGGCAATGAAAACAGCTTTGGGCAACATCGAAACTAAAAGTTGGACGGCAAAACAGCGCAATGCTTATGATGAAGTGGCTAAAAAATTGGACACCGATGCCGAGCATATTGGCGACAATGCAGGAAAAATTGACCACCAAAGAGAGCATTTTATCACCCTTTCAAATAACTTAACGACGCTTGTTAAATCATTGAAAATCAATGGAGAAACCGCTTATTCGCAGTTTTGCCCAATG
>JAYVKQ010000756.1:0-3824 GCA_043768285.1 Saprospiraceae bacterium
AAGTTACGGACTTTTTCAAAATTTTTCACATAAATATAAAAAAAAATGTTTTATACTGAAAATGTTTTTATTGCGATATTTTGTTTTGTTTTTGGAGAAGTTTATTTATTTTAATTTCGTGCAACGCGAGTATATACGCATTTTGTGTCCTTTTTAGGCACAAATTGGCGTATATACAATGTTCCACGTTTTCATTTATTTTTATTTTTATTCGTGGGCTTAACCTTGCGAGTTAAGCCCACGATTTTGTTATTTGATTATCGTTAGTTTTTCTGTTAAGCGGATATTTCCGCCCCTAAACTCTACAAAATAAAACCCGTTTGTAAGTGGTGCATCTAATTCTACCGTTTCATTAAGCGCGTTTAGTTTTTTGTAGAAAACGATTTGCCCTTGTATATTGTATATAGTTAGGTGTTTTTCTGTCTTTTCTACTTCGTCCTCGGTGAACAACCTGTTATCTACTTTTATAGAAAATTCATTGCCATTATTTGGATTGGGATAAATGGTAAAATCACGCTCTACTATATTTGGATTAGATAATCTTGGATTAACACAAGCACAAGGTGCACCTTGTATTTTCAACATTTCTCCTGCTCTCCTTTTTTGCGAAACCCATTCGCCAGTAGGCAGTTGTTTATCCATACGAATCCAACTCCATTCCGTCAGTCCATTACACTTAGGGAAAGTTATTTCCGAGTTTGTGCCTGTTATTACATTATTGTTGAATAAATACCATCGTGTACCTAAATAATTTGCAGTTGAAGAGTCTCGGAATATAAGGGCACAATCTGACCCAATTGTTGCCTGGTCACTACCAAACCATTGTTGGTATGTACTAAACATATCACTACGCCACAAACCGCGTCCATAGGTAGCCATAAAAAGCATATTATCGGAAGAACGATATTTTATTTGATTAACTCGCGTAATCGGGCTATTATTATCTTTTTCCCAAAAAGTCGCCGTGCCGTTATAGGCATTTGTGGTATAAACACCTAACTCAGTGCCAATCAGTAATTTAATGTTCGGATTTACAGGTGCAAACAGGGCATACCAAACGGGAATATCTAGCAACCTGCCTGTATTATCATTTACATCTAAGGCTGTCCATACTATATTTAAAGGGTTAGCGGCATTCGCGTTTGCAGTGTACCAAACGCTTTTTTCTCCATAGTTAGAAAATGTAACCACTATTTCAGCATCATTCGCCCCCCGAACATCTATTGAAGATATGAAACCAGAAGGCAAATCTACTGTATTCATATAAACAGATGAGGTAATTACGTGGGCGTTGTTGAACGTAACTTTAAGCAACCTTCCACCCGTTGTTCCGACATAAATCACGTTTGCAATCGCCGTTCCGAGTGTAGGAGATTTTTTAATAAAGGCAACTTGTTGCTTGAGAAGTCCTGGTCTACTTAAATTGATATATCTAATAATAGGGTTAGTCCAGTTTGCGGTTGTACCTACGTTAGGATAAAATGCTATAGAGTCGGGAACACTTCCTGCAACCAATAAGGCATCGTTATTTGTCCAAATGACTTCAGTTGGATTAATAAATAAACCTTGTGGGTTGCAGTTTGTACAACCATAATACCCTACACCAACCTTTGTGTTCGGCGCTTTAAACCGATAGTATTGATTATAGGTGTAGGAAGTAAACATCACGTCTTGCATTGCTGTACCTGCACTTGTAATTGGACTATAAAAAGCATAACCTCCGTCACCACCACTCGCTTCGATTGCTGTTGTATGTGTACTTGCATTGGTCAAATACAAACTTGTATTATCTTGTGTTCCTCCTATTAGGTTAAAAGTATTAGCAGTGGGAGATGCGCCTACTGAATAAAATTGAGTAATGTTAAGATTTGTGTTTAGAGAGTCAAAAGTTGGTTGTACTCCACTAACATTCCCAGAACGCCATATACCGCCATCGTTTACGAAATAAGCAACGTTGTCTGAATACCATATAATTTGGTGATGGTCAGGGTGCATATAGCTTTTGTTTCCATGATTTATAACCGTATTTTTTTCTGTTGATAGTTTTACCCAAGCCGCACCACCGCTAATGGTACGAAAAACATTTTCTGCACCGAATAAAACCTTATTCGGGTCGGTAGGATGTACTTCTAAAGCCATATAGTAAAACAGCGCACTACCAACACCATTATTGGGGATTAAAGCGCATTTTGTCCATGTTGCACCACTATTAACAGATTTATAGATACGTTGTAATACATTTACCTTTCCGCTATCTGTACGTTCATATGCGGCATACAATACAGCCGCATTGCTTTTGGCACAAGCAATTTCTATCCTGCCAATAGTCACACCTGCGGGCAATTGAGTATTTGTTAGTAATGTAGGTGTCCAAACGCCTCCTGCTAAACTTATTTTGTAGATATTGCCTGTAGTAGAGGGCGTTTGTACCCAACAGCCTGCTGTAGCGAATATATCACCATTTGCAGCCCTTTCCAAGTCTATTCCCCAGTCGGTAGTTCTACCTGCTGTATTAGATAATATCTTCTTAAATTTTGTTGTACCTACTTTTAATATTAAAATCCCCGTACTATCTTCCAACTCCGTCTGCGAGTTATTTGCTGTTTTATGACCAGTAGCCGCAAATAAATCTCCATTATTTGCTACAACAATCTTGTTGATGTAATGAAAATTACCTGCGGGTAATTTTTTCCAAATAAGTCCACCATCTGTTGTTTTCCATATACCACCACCATAAGAAGCCGAGGTCAAATCAGCACCTAAATAGTCCGCAGGCGAAAGATTACCTTCTCCTGTTGCAAAATAGATTGTTTTATTTGTCGCATCAGTTGGGTCTAAAGCCAAAGACGTAATATTTAGATTTTTAAAACGGTCACTAATTTTTTGCCAATCGGCATTAGTAGGTACAGACAAACCCTGCCCCTTCCAAAGTCCTCCAGAAATACCTCCCACAAATCCAGTATTAATTGAAGTTAAAAGTAAGGAGCGCACTCGTCCCCCAATATCAGTTGGACCAATTTCTAACCAACGTGGCTGATTAACAACGTTTGGTGATGATGACCTTGCGTTCATCGTGTTGTTTTGTTGCTCTACTCGTTCTAATGCTTTACTTCGCCCATCTATAGGGATTTTTCCTGTCTGCAAATTTTTAGTTTGAAGACGTTCAAACTCAGCGCGTTGTGTAGCCGATTTAGGGCTGGTAGTAGGTGTGATTTGGGCATAGCAAATCACACACAGCACCAATAAAAGTGCCGTGAAATGAAAATTACGTTTCATGGTAATGATTTTAAAGTGTATAAAATTTAAAAAAATAAGGTCTATTTTAACGGTCGGCTTGGCATTCGTTTAGGTAATTCTTTTTTTAATTTACTTAATGGAATGACTAATTCTTTTGTTTTTTTATTTATGCTATAGTATAGTTTTATAACTGCTTCTTTGGGTGCTAAAACAGTAGTGTAGGCTTTGCCTGCGCGAAAACTTAAAGAGATTTCATAGCTATTGCCTTTGTTTTTGTCTGTAGTTGCATTTGATGATAGATAACGGTTAAAACTCATGACCTTTCTACCATAATAGAGTACATTTTTATACGACGATTTATTTTTCATCATTAGTATAAGAGAAACGGTAAGCGCAGAACCATCATCTACAACAACAGATTTGGTATAATTTAAAGTAACATCTTTATTCAACAAAGTTAAAGAGTCTGTTAGTTCTTTTTGTGCAAAAGCGTTTTCAGCAAATGCAAGCAATAAAAATAAGGTTAGTTTTTTCATTTTCTAAAATGGTTGGTTATGTGTGAATGGGGGTGTGCGCTTAATTTCGTG
>JAYVKQ010000757.1:0-6021 GCA_043768285.1 Saprospiraceae bacterium
GTATCAATCTCGCGCCACCTGCCTACGATTGGAACGCCATGCCACTTGTTTTGCCTGATGCTAATGGGATGTATCCATGCGCGGTACCGGGAAAGACTAAGTATTTTACGTGAAAAAGATAAAAATACTGAGGGGGGTACGTCACAGATGTGCCCCTTTGTAGTTTTGCGGCTTTTGCATATAAACACTAATCTATTTACAAATAAAGTAAAATAAATTTTGAATTGTGTAATTTTATTTCGTTTTTTGTAATCAATTAGAGAAAGCTATATCTATGGTTATCATCAGTAAAAAAATTATAAATGATTTTGGTGAAATTCATCCCCAATCTATACAGCCTTTAAACGAATGGTATCAACGTGTCCAAAATGCACAATGGAATAATGGTGCTGAATTAAGAAGTGATTATCCAAATGCTGATTTTGTAGGCGACAATAGGTGGGTTTTTAATATTAAAGGCAATCACTATCGTTTAGTTGCTATGATATTTTTTAATGTTAGAACCATCTATATCCGATACATTGGTACACACTCAGACTATGATAAAATTGAAAATATAAAAGAAATATGAATAGAATAGAAAATCAAGAGCAATTTCAACAGGCTTTTAGCAAAATAGATGCTCTAATTGCCGAAGGTTTTGAAGGTAATAAAGAAAAAGAGCAAGAGTTTTTAGCTATTGCCAAAGCCATTGAATATTACGAAGACCATGTTTTGAAACTAATGCCTATGACACCGCCCAAAGATGTTATTGAAGCATTAGAATGGTCTATGTTTTCAAAAAAAATGAAGCAAAAAGATTTAGCTGGTTTACTCGGCATCTCTGTCACCCGCTTGTCGGAAGTATTGCAAAGAAAAAGAAAATTAAACCTTGATTTAGCAAAGCGTATCCATGAAAAATTAGGGTTAGATGCCGAATTTATATTGAAAACTGCCCTTTAGCTTCTATTTTGTAGATATTTTTAGAGAGGGATATTACGGATATTACGATATACCCCTCCCTATTTTATACCTTATTTCCGCGCCATCTTAAACGTCCCATTCGGCTGAATGCTATAGGCTGTCGTTACCACCCCATCTTTCACATCAAAACGAACAGCAAACCCATCTAAATTTTTGATTTTAAATTCATCTACTTTTGAAGGAACAAGCTCGTATTCGGGTTGCCCTGGTACATTCATCCGCAAAGCATTGTCTTTTTCTGAAATTTTGACAATTGCCCCTTGTATGACGTATTCACCTACGTATTTTTTCAAATCATTAGCATTTATCTTTATTTCCGCTTCTTCTTTAATAAAAACAATCGGGTTTTTAATAGCAGGTTCTAATTTGCTATCCAATCCGTTTATATCACCTGCCTCGTTCATCGTGAATTTTACTTTCAAACCACTGGCATCCTCGTCTTCAAATTTGTTGCTGACCAATTTAAAAACATCATAGTGGTAATGTACCAATTTGGCGGTGTCTTTACCAAAAGTAGCCATTAAATTTGCTTCTTTTTTGAAAATATGGATAGTACCATAGCCTTCATTTTTATATTTGCCTATATAATCGTCTGTATTATGGCTTGGCGTAGTGCCTTTCTTTTGAGCCAAATCCGCTTGTTTTTCGGCTTTCTTGTCCTCTTTTTTATCGTCCTTTTTGGGTTTTAAGTAAGTGACCCAATCCGTTTTTTCGACATTCAATAAGCGGTCAGATATCCAATTGCGGATAGCCCCTTGCACGGCAGACCCATTCTGATTGACGCACACATATATGCCAATACTATCGGTTGGATAAAAACAAGTAGTTGTTGCAAAGCCATCAATATTGCCGCCGTGTTCTACTTGATGATGCCCTTTGTAGGTCTTAATCATCCAACCCAAACCATAGCCGTGAATAAACATATTCATCTCGCGCTTGTCGGGTGTGGCAGCCATTGCCATTTGTGGCTTGATGGCTAAATTGTAAAAAGTGGGTGAAAACATTTCTTTGCCGTTATATTTGCCCGTATTTACCCACGTTTTCAACCATTGCGCCATATCTGTAGCGTTGGAAGCAATACTGCCCGCAGGCTCCATACCAGAGAAATGATAATGGTCGAGTTTCTCCGTTTTCTTTTTATCAGCATCATAGCTATAGCCCAACGAGTAGTCATCCGCGGTCAACATATCTGCCGTAGCGTATTTTGAGCCGTTCATACTGAGGGGGGTAAATACGCGCTCTTGTAGGAGCTTTTCCCACGTTTTTCCTGTTAGTTTTTCAGCCAATGCGCCTTGTGCCATATACATAAAATTGTTGTATTGCCACGTTTCGCGCAAACCCGCCGACGTTTCAAAATAGCGCACGGCTTTCAATACTTCTTTGCGATTGGTTGATGTGCCGCGCAGATACCACGCTAAATCGTGGCGGGGTAAACCTGTGCGGTGGGTCATCATATCCAAAGTCGTGACGTGTTTCGTCAAATAATCGTCCTTAAATATCAATTCAGGCATATAGTCGCTGACGGGCTTATTGAAATCAATCAATTTTTCATCCATCAGCATCCCCAATAGGGTAGTGGTAAATGCTTTTGAGCACGAGCCAATTTGGAACAGCGTATTGGGTGTCACAGCAATTTTGTTCTCCAAATCTTTATAACCAAATCCTTTTGCCAACAAAACAGAATTCTTTTCAACAACTGCAACTGATACGCCTACCGCATTAAATTCTGTCAATATGCGCTGAATAGCGGTGTCAATTCCTGCCAATCTTTTATCTTGAGCAATAGAAACTTGGCTTGAAAACGCCAAAAATAGTATAGCAAATAGTATCTTTTTCATCGTTTTATATTTTTAAAATGAATAATTTTTGATTGAATGAGAATTAGGATTACCCATGATTTTTATAGGATTTAGTAGGATTTTACACACACACGAATAACATGAGTAACATGGATAACACAAATGCTTATACTGATTTCCCTAATTTGTAATCGTTAGTGTTCAAAAGATTTTCTTTTTAAAATAAAGTATTGATTTTCAATAATTTACATTGCTTTCCGACAAAGGTTTAGTAAACTGAAAATTATTTTTTTTTCAAAAAAAATAATTTTCAGTTTACTAAACCTACGCACGAAACGTTTTTATGCTATTTACCAAATTCCTTTGAACACTAATGATATTCACTTTAAAAATTCGTGTTATTCGTGTGCTTAAAATCCTACTAAATCCTATCAAAATCCTGAATAATCCTAATGCTCATAAAAATACTGAGGGAGTAGCCCACTAAGCCGCCAACACCGCCATCGCCTCCGAAATGTTCTCAACCTCAATAACCAACTCATCGAAAGGCGCATTTTGCAAAGTGACGACAAGGGCTTTGTCTTTATCTATAACGTCCCAAAATATTTTTTTACCATTCCGCATAAACGTACCCGCTTGAAACAAAAAGGGGATTGAAGTACCCAATATCCGCCAGCCTTTCCAGCCGTTCAAGAGTTCTCTATTGTGGCGCACGCTGACGATATTGTCTTGTGTAACCGTAATTTTGCGCGTAAATGCCCACACTTTGTGCATACCTAACACTTCAAAAGTGATATTATTGTCTGTTTTATTAATTGCTACCATGATATTTTAGTATTTAAGATTAATAATATAAGATAATTTTAAATTATTGATTTTCAGTGTTATACATATTGAATAAAAGTCTTCTTAGTCGTATAACAGCATCGTTAACAGTAGGGCTTGAGGCATTTGCTATGACAACAATGGCTATTTTTTTCTCCTTGAAAAGCATTGTATGGCAATAAAAATTACCCGCGCTACCATTATGCGTACTCACCAAACCGCTTGGGGTTTTGCCGTTTCCCCAACCTAAAGCATATTTTTCTATACCGAAGTGCAGCTTGTTATATGTCTCTGATTTCAAAAAATTATCTATGCCACATATACCTTTTAAGTGTAGTTGAATGAATTTTGAGTAATCTACAATATTCATAGATATATCACCAGCTGGAGCAATAACACTTATGTCGTAATCAACAGTAGGTGGTACAGCTTGCAATTCAGTATTTCCTCCGAGCCAATGCCCCCAAACATTATCCTGTTTTTCTCTATTTGGAAAACCAAAATAAACATCTAAAGTAGTGTTATTTTCTAAAATACTGCGTACTTGTTCTTCCCATGTTTTATGCGCTACGGCTTCCAACATTAAAGAAGCTATGACATAACCCATGTTAGAATAGGCATATTTTCCAACGGTCAAAAGTGTGTCGTGCCTTAGGGTATATGCCATTGCCTGTTGCCTTTGTTCTTGAATACTCCCTTCAAATGAAGATAAATTTGCAAATTCATTTGGGTTTGTATAGGCTTTTATCCCCGCAGTATGTGATAATAGTTGCTCTAAAGTAATCATATGGAACATAGGGTGCATCGTCTTTTTCAAATCAGGTAAAATGTCCATTACTTTATCTTCCCAGCGCATTTTGCCTTCTTCAACCAATTTGGCGGCAATAAAACTTGTTATTGCTTTTGTGTTTGACCCTAAGTGAAATTTGCTTTTTAAGTGTATAGGACTACCCCCAACATTTTTATGCACGCCTGAAACGACATTAATAGTCGTATCTAATTTGATAATGGATACTGCCATTGCAGGTATCTTATTATTTGTGATAAAAGTATCAATAATATGTTGAATATCAATACCTTTTTGCGCGAAAGCGTTTAAGTTTATCAATAAAAACAAAGAAGCTATTACCTTTTTCATGTTGTCAAATTTTAAAAGTGATGTAATAATTTTTAATGAAACAAAGGTGATAGTATTTGTAAAGCTACGCAATTTTACATGATATAACCCCCAAAGAACGGACGAACTGCGTTCAATAATGGATAAACGCAGTTCGTCATTTCTAATAATTTGATATTGAAATATCCCCTACTTTTGTTCCATGAAAAAAGAAATAGTATTTGATATAAAAGCGTGGGTTTTGGTGGCAATAGTATTGCCTGTTTTTAGCACAGCTTCAAGTTGGCAGCAAAATGCAATACTGTCGCTCGCTACTTGTATATTATTGATATGCTTGTTTTATCCGCACCAATGGTTGTTGAAAACGTTTTTGAATAAAGGAAAAAAAAAGGAATATATCGCAGGGTTATTAATGTTTGTTGTACTTAGTGCGATTATATTGTCCTCTGTTTTGAAACAAGTATCGGGCAATGAAACACTCAATTTTCTAAAAGCTATTGCACTCGCTTTGCTATTTATTTTTCTTACAACCGCTATTAGTTATGCATATAAAGGTATATTGCTGCAATTTCAAGTAGAGAAAGTAAAGCGTCAGCAAGTAGAGGCAGAGTTAAAACTCCTACAATCGCAAGTAAACCCGCATTTTCTGTTCAATACCTTGAATAATATCTACGCGCAAAATTTGATAAACCAAGAGGAAGCCAACGATATGATATTACAATTATCGGATTTGATGCGCTACCAAACCCAATCGTCGAGCAAAAATGAGGTCCCTTTGGAGGAGGAAATTGAATTTTTAGAAAACTATATTGCCTTAGAAAAAAAGCGTTTGACGGATAAAACCACCGTGAGTTTTGTGGTGGATATACCACAAAATACAACTGTTATGTTGCCACCCATGCTGTTTATTCCTTTTGTAGAAAATGCCTTCAAACATGGCATTGGTACTGAGGGGGTCAATAATATTGATATTCATTTGCAGATTGTTGATAATCATGTGGTATTTGACATAAAAAATGCCATACCTACGCGCAAACAAGCAGTGAAATCCACAAAAACGGGCTTAGAGAATATCAAAAAACGATTAGCTTTGCTTTTTCCCGATACCCATAATTTGGATGTGATTATGGAAAATCAGGCGTATCGTGTGCAGCTTAAAATTGAGTTGTAGTGTTTTTCTTAAAATTAAAGTGTCATTGCGAGGAGGTACGACGAAGCAACCTGTCACACTTCGCAGGATATAATTTGTAAAATTTAATCGATAATCATTGATTTTTAGAAAAAATTTCGTGTTAAATGCTGCAGATTGCTTCGTCG
>JAYVKQ010000758.1:0-10772 GCA_043768285.1 Saprospiraceae bacterium
CATTGGGAAGAAATTGACCTCTGTTGGCGCGTCAAAAGGGCAGGTTATCGCGTAGTGGTGCAACCAAAAGCGGTAGCTCGGCACGTAGGCGGTGGCTCATTGGATTATCTGAACCCGCGCAAAGCCTATTTTAATTTTAGAAATAATTTATTTACACTACTTAAAAATGAAAGCGCATTAAAATTGTTGTGGTTACTCCCTTTGCGCTTGATATTGGACGGTGCGGCGGCTGTTTTATTTTTAAAGAAAAAGCAATACAAGCATATTGGGGCAATATTAAAAGCCCATTTTCATTTTTATGCTGCCTTCCCAAAATTGTTAAGCAAACGCAGGCAATATGCACAAATAGTTGAAAATGAACGCATTGGCAAAGAAAATAAGGCGGGAATACTGAGGGGTAGCATCGTATGGAAATATTATGTAAATAACATACGCTATTTCAGAGATTTGCCTGTTGGAAAAAAATATGCTAAATCTGTAGAAAGCGATGACGACGAGGAGGATTGAACCAATATATATGTGTAATTTTAGGTTGAAAAAATATTATCCATTATAAATTATCCATTAAAACTCATGCCTTCAAATAAAAACGAAGCAGATATAGTAAAAGAAGTCACAAATATATTTTCGGGACATTTGGAAAAAAGCGGCTTTCGCAAAACGCCTGAACGCTACGCTATTCTCGAGGAAATATACCAGCGCAACGACCATTTCGATGCCGAGGCGTTGTATATCCATATGAAAAATAAAAACTATCGCGTCAGTCGCGCGACGGTCTATAATACTTTAGAGCTTTTGGTGAGTTGCGACCTCGTGCGCAAGCACCAATTTGGCAAAAACTTAGCACAATTTGAAAAAAGTTATGGCTCAAAGCAGCATGACCATGTTATCTGCGTGGATTGTGGAAAGGTGGTAGAGTTTTGCGACCCGCGTTTGCAGAATATCAAAACAATGGTTGGCGAATTACTCAATTTTGAAGTAATGCACCATGCTTTGAATTTATATGGTGTGTGTGGTACTTGTCAGAAACAACGAGAATATGAAAAAGCGGTGAGTGGAACTTTGCTTGAAGAATAGTATTTCGCAAGTGGTTTAGGAAACTAACAATAATTTTTTTGTAAAAAATTATTGTTAGTTTCCTAAACCACTTGCTCGGTTCTTTTTTTAATATTATTGCAATAACGTCTCCAAACGCATACCACGCGAGGCTTTGATAAGTAAGCAACTCGATTTGCCAAACTTTTTTGTGTTAAACCATTCCTTCGCTTCGGCTGTTGTGTGAAATGTTACCCCCTCAGTATTCACCCCCGAAAAATGCTTTCCCACCGTTATTAATTCTTTGAAATTCAATGATTTAGCAAATTGTAAAGTCTCACTGTGTTCGCTTTCGCTGTATTCGCCCAATTCAAACATATCGCCGATAATGGCAATTTTATTTTTCTGTGGCATTTTAGACAGGCTCATAAGGGCGTGCTGCATACTCGTAGGATTAGCATTATAGGCATCTAAAATAACAGTTGCGCCCGATGCCAAAGTCAATACTTGCGAACGGTTCATGCTTGGTTTGTAGCCTTCGATACCAGCTTTTATTTTCAAAGTAGGTACTTTAAAATATTTGCCAATAGCGATTGCCGTTGAAATATTACCAAAATTATAGTCGCCTATCAAATTGGATTGGGCATATACCATTTCTTCTTTTGAGTTCAAAAAGCCGACTTCGAGGTAAGGATTAGCGGATTTTAAGACATTTTCGTAAGTCGGATTGCTTAAAGATGGACTATGGCTGAGGGCATAATTGATAACCCGCCCGCCCTCAGTAGGAAGCAACTCTTGCAGAAAATCTTCATCATCGTTGATAAATATAGTCCCTTTGTGGGCAGCCAACCAATGATATATCTCCGCTTCGCCTTTCTTCACGCCTTCCAAACCGCCAAAACCTTCCAAATGCTCTTTGCCAATATTGGTTATCAGACCGTGCGTGGGTTCTGCAATGTCGCACAATTCATGCAATTCTTTTTGGTGATTTGCACCCATTTCGATAATGGCAACTTCATGGTCTTCATTCAATTCCAATAAAGTAAGTGGCACACCAATATGGTTATTCAAATTGCCTTTCGTAAAATGCGTATTGTATTGCGTGGACATCACTGCCGACACAAGCTCTTTGGTGGTTGTCTTGCCGTTCGAACCTGCAATGCCTATGACAGGGAAATCGAACTGGCGGCGGTGGCGTGTCGCCAATTGTTGTAGGGTTCTCAATACATCGCCAACCCGTATAAAAGATTCATTATGAGGCAGTTCGGGGTCATCAACGATGGCAAAAATAGCCCCATTTTCAATAGCTTGTGCTGCAAAAGCATTGCCATCGAAGGTCTCACCTTTTAAGGCAAAAAACAAACAACCTTTGGTAATTTTACGCGAGTCGGTTGTGACAACGGGGTGTTTTTTAAAAATAGTATAAAGCGCGTCAATCATTATTTTTCATTTTGAAATGGAGGTTACCCCAATAACTGTGGCACGGCTATATTTAATGGTTTGATAATCAAATAATTAGTTCAGCCGTGCCACAGTTTAATTAATAACCTTTTGAAATGCGCTGCAAATTAAAAGAAAAACGGTGACATTAATCCTTAAATTTTGGTGGATGTTGTTCATCAAAATCGGTGGCATCTTGATAGGCTTTGGCAACAGCTAATATCGTCGCTTCATCAAAATAATTACCCAAAAAAGTAATTGTTGTTGGGCGACCATTGTGAAACCCATTCGGGACAACTACAACAGGCTGCCCCGTTAAATTGGTGATTTGTAATTGATTTAATCCAAAATTGGTGGTAACAACTACATCAAACTCATTGAGCATGGCGTGTACTTCCTCAATCATTTTTGAGCGAATACGATTAGCATTGACATAATCAACAGCAGGTATCAACCGTGCTGCACGAAATGTATTGGGCCACGCATTTTTTGTTTGCATAGTGAGTTGGTCGTCCAGATTGGTGCGCGTCAATTCGTCAAACGCTGCGGCACATTCACCCATCAAAATCACGTCAATAATACGGGGAGACATAGTGATTTTGAAATCCATAGGGGTCAATTTTGCACCTAATTTTTCTAATACTTTCAAGGTTTTCCACTCATTGCGCTCTTGGTTCATGGTATCGAATAGCTGTTTGGGATAACCAATTTTCAGCTTCGATATATCCACTTTTCCGTAAGAAAAAGGCTTGTTTTTTACTGTTTTATCTCTACCATCTTCACCTCTGATAGCGTCTAATACGATGGCAGCATCTTCTGCGCTGCGCGTAATGGGTCCCAATTTATCCAAACTCCAACACAAAGTCATCGCGCCATAACGACTCACACGTCCGAAGGTCGGGCGTAAACCCGTGGCACCACATTCTGTTGAAGGCGAGACTATTGACCCTAATGTTTCAGACCCTATGGCAAACGGCACAAGCCCCGCCACTACTGCCGAAGCCGACCCCGCTGAAGACCCACTTGAGCCGCGTTGCAAATTCCAAGGGTTTTTGGTTTTGCCACCAAACCAGACATCACCCATTGCCAATGCGCCTAATGTTAATTTGACAACCATCACACCGCCTGCGGCTTCTAATTTTTCGACCACCGTAGCTGTTTGGTCAATCACTTGGTCTTTATAGGGTGTTGCACCCCATGTGGTTTTAGTCCCTTTTACTGACAAAAGGTCTTTGATACCGTAGGGGATACCGTGCAAAATGCCGCGATATCTGCCTTTTTTCAACTCGTTATCGGCACGTTGGGCTTGCTTAAGCGCAATATCTTCTGTAATAGTAATAGCGCATTGCAAGGTTTCACTATGCTTTTTCAATCTTTCTATAAAAAATTGTGTCAAAGCCACCGATGTAATTTTCTTATTTTTTATCAAATAAGCCAATTGTGGAATGGTATAAAAAGCTAAATCTGCCCGATTGGCTGGCATATCAAGGCTTTTAGGCATTTGCCAAACGCAGTGCTTTTTGGACACATTACGCTGCACAAAATTGCTGGGTATCGGGTCAAACAGCAAAGCGGGAGCGACCCAATTGTCCAAATGCTGACTATGAATGGCTTTGATAGACATCAGATTATCCGCTACCTCCGATAGCATAGAGTCGCGCTCGGAATCACTGAACGTGACATCCAATAAGGTTTCTGCTGCTTCGATATTGGCTTTGGTAGGCGAGGTTTGGCTCACTAAGCTCACAGGAAGGAATACTAAAAAAAATAGGATTTTATTTAACATGGTGTCTGTTTTAAGGTAGCAAATATAGGAAAATTTGGTGGGTGTCTTTGTTTTTTAGAGGAAATACATAGAGGCTTGTCCACTCTCTTGTTCAAGATATAGCGGTGTTAATAATTGAGTAATAAAGTCTGCATCTTTTTTAAATTGGCGATACAAATTTGTGGTGTGTTTAGTTACCTACGTTGCCACCTATATTTATTCTCTTCAATAACCACTAATCACATATAAAATTTACCTTTTTAACAATAAATTCATCAAATGCCAAAAAAAGTAAATCAATCTTACCTTAAATTCAAAACAATTTTTTACCTTTGAGCAACCAAATAAGAGAACCTCATAATTCTCTTGATATATTTTTAATGTTAAACCAAAATTTATACTGAAAAAATGAAAACAACCAATTCCCTGATTGAAGATTATTGATGCTAATATTCATGTAGCAACCTACACAAGCCAATTCATACAAAATCCATATTCAATATAGATAAAAATACAATTGTTCGTCCTAACGATTGGTTAGTAAAATTTTTCATGCTTTTTTTGTTGGAAGCTCTACCTTTACGAGAGGAAGAGCTTTTTTTATGGCATTTTGGCATTTTATTAAACTTACCCCCTCAGTATTTGTTACTGTTTAAAATTAAATGCTATGTCTATTAATATTTTTTGGTTTCGCCGCGATTTACGCTTACAAGATAATGCTGGTCTGTACCACGCTTTGAAAGGTTCAAATTCTGTTTTGCCTATCTTTATTTTCGATAAAAATATATTGGAAAAATTAGAGGATACAGCCGATAGTCGTGTCACGTTCCTGCATGATTCACTTACTGAATTGACAGCCGAATTGGAAAAATTAGGCTCAACTTTGCGCATTTATTACGGCAATCCAATGGATATTTGGCAGCAAATAACCACTGATTTTTCAGTTGAAACTGTTTTTACAAATAAAGATTACGAACCCTACGCGCTTAAAAGGGACAATACTGTGAAGGCATTTTTAGGTACAAAAAATATTGATTTTCAATTATTTAAAGACCATGTTATATTTGAATATCAAGAAGTGACTAAAGATGACGGCTTGCCTTACACTGTTTTCACGCCTTATTCCAGAAAATGGAAAGCCAAATTAGAGACTCAATTGGAAGAACACAAAGGGATTAATATTTCTTATTATTTTAAACCGTATCCTAATGAAGATTATTTTTCAAATTTATTAAAAGGAGCGTCACAAAATGATGCTTTACCAAGTCTCGAAAGTATGGGCTTTGAACGCGCTACGATTGCCATTCCGCCTAAATCTGTTGCGCGTAGCGTGGTTCGGAATTATGACAAAACGCGCGATATACCCTCACTACCACAAGGCACTTCGCAACTTGGTATTCATTTTCGCTTTGGTACTGTATCTATACGCGAAAAGGCTTTGGCTGCTTCTACTTTGAATGAGACATATTTGAATGAATTGATATGGCGCGATTTCTATTCCCAGATAATCCAACACTTTCCGCACATCGGCGAGGGTAATGCTTTCCGAAAAGAATATGACCAAATAGCATGGCGCAATGATGAAAAAGATTTTGAAAATTGGTGTTTAGGGAAGACAGGATATCCACTCGTGGACGCGGGTATGCGCCAACTCAACACTACGGGCTATATGCACAATCGGGTGCGTATGGTTGTCTCAAGTTTTTTGACCAAGCATTTATTGATTGATTGGCGATGGGGAGAAGCCTATTTTGCCAAAAAACTTTTGGATTTCGATATGGCAAGCAACAATGGTGGCTGGCAATGGGCGGCTGGTAGTGGTACTGACGCAGCTCCGTACTTTCGAATATTCAATCCTACGGAGCAGCAGAAAAAATTTGACCCTGATTTTAAATATATCCGCACATGGATTCCCGAATATGGCACCCCTCAGTATCCGATGCCTATAGTTGAGCATAAATTCGCAAGAGAAAGATGCTTGAAAACATATGGCGATGTCTTAAAAAAAGCGTAACCTTTTGTCAAATTGAATGTTCTAAATGTTCTACTTAGTCCCTTAGTCATTAATCGTTTTCCACAAAAGGTCTTTCAACTCCGTAAGACCTTTCTGCGTAACGGCAGAAATGAAAAGATAGGGTATTCCTTTGGGTATTTCCTCTTTCAAAAGTCCAAACATATCATCATCAAGCACATCGCATTTTGTAATGGCTAACACGCGGGGCTTGTCGAGCAACTCTTCATTATACATTTTTAATTCGTTGAGTAATATATCATACTCGTTCTTGATGCCCCGTGTCGTATCACAAGGAATGAGGAACAACAAAGTCGCGTTACGCTCAATATGCCTCAAGAAACGATGCCCCAAACCTTTGCCTTGATGTGCATCTTCGATAATACCGGGTATATCTGCTATGGCAAAGGAACGCCCGTCGCGGTAAGGCACAATACCCAAATTGGGAACAATTGTGGTAAAAGGATAGGGCGCAATGGCGGGTTTAGCTGCTGATACAGAAGCCAAAAGGGTTGATTTACCCGCATTAGGGAAACCTACGAGACCCACATCTGCCAAAACTTTCAACTCTAAAATAATCCAACGCTCTTCACCCGTTTCGCCAGGTTGCGCAAAGCGAGGTGTTTGGTGTGTTGCTGTGGCAAAATGAGCATTGCCTAAACCACCACGTCCGCCTTTTAGCAAAATGCGCTCCTCTTCGTGGTCAAGTATTTCAAAATACACCTCGCCCGTCTCAGCATCTTTGGCAACCGTCCCGAGTGGCACTTCTACGATAATATCATGGCCATCTGCACCAAAACTATTACCCCCAGTACCCCCGCCGCCGTTGTCGGCGTAGATGTGCTTTCGGTATCTCAAGTGTAAGAGTGTCCACATTTGGTTATCGCCTTTCAAAATAATATTGCCGCCGCGTCCACCGTCACCGCCATCGGGACCACCTTTCGGGACATATTTGGCACGGTGAAAGTGCATCGAACCCGCCCCACCGTTGCCGCTACGAAATAAAATTTTTACGTAATCTATGAAATTGTCTGACATGTTAAGAGTATTGAGTACAAAGTAGTATTAATACTCTATACAACGTTATTTGCCTTTTTTCTTGGAAGCAGGTTTTACAATATATTTAAAATTGCGATAACCCAAAAAAGAAGAATCTATTAAAAAGTAAGCATCGTTATTTTGCGAAGAGTGGACAATAAAACCTTTATCCGTTTTATAGGTCGTCAAAACGCTGGAATCTTTTTTATTGGCGATAACTATTTGATTATCAATTTTTTTGTCGTCTAAAATATCGCGTGTGCCATCGTAATATACGAAGCCTTTGAGGGTATCCATACTGTTTAAATAGCCTTTAAACATTTTAGGGATAACTTGGTAACGTGGATTTAAGACCGACCACGTCGAGTCTTTTTTCTCAAAAATTAAAGTATCCTTTTTGCTCCTTATCGTAAAACGCGTGAGCATATCGTCTTTAAAGCGCAAAATATTTTTATCGCGATAATCATTAAAATTTGGATTCAAAACTGAATATAAATCTCCTTTCACCCCTAATAAAATGCGCCTTTTGGGAGCTTTGATGTATGTCACCAACGAATCAACCGTAATGCGTTCGGCATAAAAAATAGAAAAAGCTCTGGTTGCCGTGTTTATCATTCTAATATCTACTTTCATTGTGGGCTTCCATGTGCCATCCTCAATGTCTTTGGGTATTTTTCTGACCGATACACTACGCATTTGGTTAAACATCTCTAAAAACGCTGCGATGGTATCTTGGCGTATTTTAGCGGTAATATTGCCCTTTGTAACAAACCAAGTTGTATCATCTTTTCTCGAAAAATCCATTTCATCTTCTTCGCCTTTTTGGATTGAAAAATTCGTAATTGTATGATTTTCAATGCGTAATATCGTTTTTTTAGGAATAGATTTGGTTTTGCCTAAAAGGTTTTCTGATGCCCATTTGGCACCATATACGCCAATGGCTATCATCCACATCCAACGGATAACCGAATTTTTGATAAATATACGATAGAGAAAACGAATAAATCCTGCCATATTGCTGTTTACCCCTCTTGCATTTGCCCGTGGGTTTTATGAATGCTCAAAAGTAAGGCAGAATTAGCAGATTTTTATGAAGAATGTGAGAAAATACTGAGGGGGGCTAAAAAATGGGCGTATTTTTTCATAATAAAAATTTTCCATCTTGGTAAATACGTTCACCATCGGCAAATATCTCTCCGCCTTTTGTCATATCAGTTATCATATCCCAATGGACAGACGATTGATTTTTGCCACCAGCTTGCAGATACGATTGCCCTATTGCCATGTGCATAGTACCGCCTATTTTTTCATCAAACAAAATATTTTTGGTCATTTGTGTTATGTTATAGTTCGTACCTATGGCAGCTTCTCCAAAACGGCGCGTCCCCTCTTTTTGAAAAATAGTATCTAAAAAATCTTTACCCCGCTTGGCTTCCCATTTTTGGATATAGCCGTCTTTTACCCACAGCGTTACGCCTTCTACCTCATTGCCGCCATATAAGCACGGGTAACTAAAATAGACTACCCCTTGCACACTGTCTTCAACGGGGGACGTATAGACCTCCCCCGAAGGCATATTGGTTTGCCCATCGGAGTTAATCCAAGTGCGCCCTTTGGTGCTGAATGATATATCCGTATCTTGTCCCACATAGCGCACTATTTGGCATTTGTTCAAATAATCTACAATATACTGCTGGTTTTTACGCACATTAAGCCAGGCTTCTTGTGGGTTTTCTTCAAAAAGATTGCATGATTTGAAGACAAAATGCTCATATTCGCTCAAACTCATACCCGCTTCCTGTGCTGCTGCATCGGTTGGATATTGGCAAAGATTGCGCTTCATACCGCCTTTTTGCCCACGTTTGCCCGTACGTTCAGAGTAGGTTTTATAGACGGCGTTCATGGCTTCAGTTCTTATTTTGGTGCGTTCTTTATCCATATTGATGCTCATATCCTCCCGCAGATTGTAGGGCGCACGAATGTGCAAATAGGCATCAAACGTTTCCATTGCCACTTTATAAAAAGGCGAAACGGTTTTCAATTGCTTGGTCGTTTTGGCTTCGTTGGCAAATATGCGGTTGCGCTCGCGGAACATAAAATCGGTTTCAACCACACTCGCCCCTGCGCGCAAAGCTGCTTGATATACCTCACGCACAAGCGGCTCGGCAAGTGGCGTTGTTTGGATAAACAGTTTTTCACCCGCCTTTATTTCAAGACAGTAATTGACGAGCAAATGCGCGTATTTTGATAGGATTGAAGGCATAGTGAATTAATTTACTTGACTATTTTACCACCTTTCAATTTATCCTGTAAGGTTTTCAATTCTGTCATTTTATCGGCAGCAATGAGGGCAGCTTGTTCTCCCCAAGTACTCGGGTCCGCCAAACGATTACCAGCAGCCAATAAGATGGATTTCAATTTTTCAACACCAGTAGAAGCCAATTGCTCAAAAGAATGGATACTATTATTATGCAAAATCTCATTGATTTTAGGTCCAATACCTTCGATGGGTGTAAAGTTGTCTATTTTATAGACCTTCGTAACCACGGGTATTGATTTTTCAACGATGGGCGTAGGAGTAGCTGCTTTAGTCGTTTCTTCTTTTTTTAGGGCAACAGTATCTTTAGCAACCGGTTTTTCGCTTTTCGTCACTTCAACTGGTTTGCCTTCGCTTTTTTTAACGGGTTTTTCCTCCGTTTTCTTTTCCGTTTCTTTACCCGTTGTATTATCTAATGGCTTATTCGATTTGTTATCCAATTTCTTGTCCGAGTTTTTTTTCGAACTGTTTTTTGTTTTCTTATTCGCCTTTTTTTCAGACTTTTTCTCGTCCTTTTTTTCGTCTTTTTTATCAAACTTCTTTTCTTTCTCTGCTTTTACTGTATCTGTTTTAGCTGCGCTATTTTCTTTTTCTTCGGCTTCTGTGGTTGCCAATTGATAAGTTTTTACCTCGTCTTGATGGGTCTTTTCCCAAAACTTTAGGCGTAGCTTGGCGATTTTTTCGCTCATTTTCGCGGCTTTCTTCTTATATTTTGCTTTTTTATAATCAAGTTCTAATATTTCGAGCGTGATTTTGTCTGTGTCTTTTGGCGCATTTTTAAAATAATGCTTTGCCGCCGTCTCATCCGTTTTGGCGCGTTCTACTTTGGCAGTGGCTTTTTCGTAAGCTCTCAATAGTAGTTCGTAATGTGGTGTCGTTTTTTCAGAAGCCATGCGATGCTGTTTTTTTAGTTGATAATTGTAAATAAGTGTCAGAACAAAATTAAATCATAAAAATACTGAGGGGTACAAATATTTGATTACCAATATGTTAAACTTTTGGAAAGATTGAAACTTTGCAAAAGTTATTTTCAAATAATTTAACACCTCTGATTTGTATTTTAGAATATAAGTAGATGTACGATAATAGATGTACGATGTACGACTTGTAATATATTCATTATCAGTGTACTATGAAAAATAAAATTGTCGATTATTTACATCTAC